>JBAUOM010000866.1:0-6069 GCA_049579765.1 Xanthobacteraceae bacterium | reverse complement strand
AATCGGTGGCAACGCAAGCGGTTGAACGCGCGCAATTTCCGCCTCGCCACCGGACGCATGCGAGGTGCGAAGCTTAAGCGCAAATCGACTCAGTGCACAGGGGCGGCCTGCTCCAGCAGCCGGCCGTGGCCGGCGACGTGGCCGCTCTCACCGACGAGCCGCAGCGCCGCCCAGAATGCCGCCTGCGTGCTCGCGACCACCGGAATGCCGTGGCGCGCTTCCAGCGGCTGCGCCACGCCGAGGGTGCGCAGCCCCCCGCAGGAAATCAGCAGGCCGTCGGCCGCCGGCGCCTCGGCACAGACTTTCGCGCCGAGCGCAATGATGTCCGCCTCGCTCTTGCTGCCGGGCTCGCCGAAGCCGAGCAGGCCGAAGCCCTCGAGCGCGAGCACCTCGAAGCCCTGCGCCGTGAGGAAGGCCTTGAGCCGGTTGTTCACGTCATCGGCATAGGCGGTGGCGACGACAACGCGCCGCGCGCCGACGCTGCGCAGCCCATCGACCACCGCTTGGCTCATCGTGCTCACCGGCAGGCCCGTCACCGCCCGCAGCTTTTCCATCAGGCGCGCGTGGTCGTCACTGCCGCGATAGAAGGTCAGGGATGTACCGATCACCATGATCGCGTCGACGCCTCGCTTGGCGAGATGCTCGGCCGCCGGCAAGATTCCTTCCCAGGCGCTGTCGTAGCCCTCGGGCGTGAGCGAGCGCACGCCGACGCCGCGCGCAACGAACCGCACGCCCGGATACATCTGCAGGCCCTCGTCCGGAACCGTGTCGGTCGCGAACGGGACCACGAGCCCGATGGTGAAGTCGTTGCGCATGTCATTCTCCTCGTGCCCTTGAGCCGCGCTCCCCGGCGTTATCCTCGGTCGCGCCAGCCGCCTTGATGATCGGCGCCCATTTCGCGATCTCGGCGCGCAGATAGCGGGCAAATTCCTGAGGCGTGCTCGGCATCGGCTGCATCCCGAGCTTGCGGAAATGCGAGATGGTCGCGTCCTCGCCCAGGACGGCGGTCAGCGCCCGGTTCAAGGCGGCGACGACCGCCGGCGGCAGGTTCGCCGGCGCGACCAGGCTTTGCCAGGAATTGGCCTCGTAGCCGGCAAGCCCCGCCTCGACCAGCGTCGGCACCTCGGGCATCGTCTCGACGCGCTTTCCGACCGTGACGGCGAGCGCCTTGAGGCGCCGGTCGCCGACCAGGGAGCTTACCTGGCCGACGTCGCCGAACATCATCGGGACATGCCCGGCCACGACGTCGCCGAGCGCCGGACCGCCGCCGCGATAGGGGATGTGTTTGATGTCGGTGCCGGTCATGCTCTTGAACAATTCCATATAGACGTGGTGTGGCGCGCCCATGCCGCCCGAGGCGTAGCTGAGCTCGCCCGGTTTGGACCGGGCGAGCGCAACGAGCTCGGCGACCGAATTGCTCGGCAACGACGGGTTGACGACCAGCACGAACGGAACCGCGGCGATCAGGGAGATCGGCGAGAAATCGGTCACGGGATCGTAGGGCAGCCTGCGGTAGACGCTGGGATTGAAGGCAAGGGTAGAGCTCGTGGCGGCGAGCAGCGTGTAGCCGTCGGCCGCCGCGCGCGCGACATAGGCGCCGCCGGTCGCGGTCCCCTGCCCCGGCCGGTTCTCGATGATGAAAGGCTGACCCAACCGCTTTTCGAGCCCCTGCGCGAGGAAGCGCGCCAGCGCATCGGTGCCGCCGCCGGCGGCGTAGGGAACCACGATGCGCACGGGCTTGGTCGGATAGGCCGGGCTATGGTGCTGCGCGCTCGCATGCACCCCGACAAGGCAAAGGGCGCCTGCGACGGCGCCCTTGAGCATTGTCCCGCACGAGCGCATCACATCGCCCTTGGGTTGGGGGAAGCGTCAGCCCTTCACCAGAATCGGACCGCTGCCTTGCGGCCGCTCGCCCTCGCTCATGATGCCGAGCCGCCTGGCGACCTCGGTATAGGCCTCCAGCAATCCGCCAAGGTCGCGGCGGAAGCGGTCCTTGTCGAGCTTCTCGCTCGACTTGATATCCCACAGCCGGCAGGAATCCGGCGAAATCTCGTCCGCCACCACGATCCGCATCAGATCGTTCTCCCACAGCCGGCCGGTCTCCATCTTGAAGTCCACGAGACGGATGCCGACGCCGAGGAAAAGGCCGGAGAGGAAATCGTTGACGCGGATGGCGAGCGCCATGATGTCGTCGATTTCCTGCGGCGTGGCCCAGCCGAAGGCGGTGATGTGCTCCTCGGACACCATCGGGTCGCCGAGCTGATCGTTCTTGTAGTTGAACTCGATGATCGAGCGCGGCAGCTGCGTGCCTTCCTCCAAGCCGAGGCGCTGCGACAGCGTGCCCGCCGCGACGTTGCGCACGACCACTTCGAGCGGAATGATCTCCACCTCCCGGATCAGCTGCTCGCGCATGTTCAGGCGTCGGATGAAATGCGTCGGCACACCGATCTCGTTGAGGTGCTGGAAGACGTATTCGGAGATTCGGTTGTTGAGGACGCCCTTGCCTTCGATGACCTCGTGCTTTTTCGCATTGAAGGCGGTCGCGTCGTCCTTGAAGTGCTGGATCAGCGTTCCCGGCTCAGGTCCCTCGTAAAGGACCTTCGCCTTGCCTTCATAGATGCGGCGACGGCGGCTCATCGGAGTGTACCGTGGTTTGTTGATATCCATCTGGATGCCGTGGCTCCGTTCGGTGTGATGTCCGCGGCGGCGGCGCGTGGCGGCGACAATGAGCGTGAACATGCAACGCGTCCACACCGGCAAACTAGCCGATCGCGCTCGACAGCACAATCGCGTCGGATGGTTTAGTTCCGCGCGCGATCGAACGCGCGAATCAGTCAGCATCGGTTGCCTTGCCTTGACCATCGGCTCCCGCTATGCAAGGCGGCACGTGCTGCCGGCGGTGGACCGATGGCGAAATCGTCCAAACGCAATTGACGCGGCGTGCGTTGCGGCTGCACCTTTCGCAACGATAGAACGGATGCGAAGTCGCGTCGGCGCCGGCAGTTCCCGACATAGCGAGGCAGGCATGACCACGTTCGACAAGCGCGAGGAAGGCTTCGAGAAGCAGTTCGCGGTCGACCAGGAGCTCCAATTCAAGGCGACCGCCCGCCGCAACAGGCTGCTCGGTCTGTGGGCGGCGGCAAAGCTCGGGCTCTCGGGCGCGGAGGCCGACAACTATGCCAAGGAGGTGGTGGCGGCGGATTTCGAGGAGGCCGGCGACCACGACGTCTTCCGCAAGATTCGCGGGGACTTCGACGCCAAGGGGGTGCCGGAATCCGATCACCAGATTCGCCGCACCATGGACGAGCTGCTGGCGAAGGCAGTGCTCGAGATCAAGGCCGGCAAATGACGACGGACTCGGCCTTCTCCCTCGCCCGCCGGCTGCGCGCCGGCGACACCGTCCACAGCGGCTGGTGCGGCCTGCCGTCGCCCATAGTCGCCGAGCTCGTCGGCCGCGAAGGCTTTCCCGCGGTCACGCTCGATGGCCAACACGGATTGTGGGATACGGCGTCGGTGCTGGCCGCGATCGCGCAGGTGCGCCAGGGCGGCGCGGCGCCGATCGTGCGCATCCCCGTCGGCGGCTTCGCGACCGTGAGCCGCGCGCTCGATTTCGGCGCCGAGGGCATCATCGCGCCGATGATCAACACACCGGCGGATGCGCGCGCCTATGTCTCGTTCGCGAAATTCCCGCCGCTCGGCGAGCGCAGTTGGGGCCCGCACCGGGCCACGACGCTCGCCAACATGCCGGACCAGAAGGTTTATCTGCGCACGGCCAACGATCTCACGGTGACCTTCGCCATGATCGAGACCCGTACCGCCCTCGACAATGTCGAGGCGATCGCGGCGACGCCCGGGATCGACGCCCTCTTTCTCGGGCCGGCCGACCTTTCGATCGCGCTCTCGAACGGCGCCGACGTCGATCCGATGTCGCGCGAGGTGGACCGCGAGCTCGACCGCATCATCGCGGCGGCGAGCAAGGCGGGCAAGATCATGGGCGCCTATTGCCACTCCGCCGAGCGCGCCGTCGCGCTCGCCAAACGCGGCGTGCGCTTCCTCGCGGTCGGCAGCGACATGGGCTTCCTGCGGGCCGGCGCCGCCGCCGCGCTCAAGGCGCTGAAGGGCTGAGCCACCATCTCGGTGGTCATCCCGGCGCAAGCGGGGACCCACATCCCAGAGACCACCATTTGGCGCACGATGGGTCCCCGCTTGCGCGGGGACGACACACGAGTATTGTCGCTCCTAACTGCCTTCCAGCGCCTGCGCCAAGCGGTCGAGTACCACCGGCAGATCGGTCTCGACCGCGCTCGCCTCGACCGCGAGCACGCGATAGCCGCGCTCCGCCAGCCAAGCGCGCTTGTCGTTGCGTGCCGCAGCCGCCGCGTCTCCTTCCTGCACAGGCACGAGGTCGATGACGGTGCGCAGCGGGAATGATACGAAATCGGTGATGTGCGTCCCGACCGGGACCTGGCGCTTGAAGCCCTTGCCCGCGAAACGGCGATCCTTGGTGAGGCCGTCCCACAGCGCGCGCTCGGCGTCGGTCGGATTGCGGCGAAGGAGCCGCGACAGCCCCCGCACCGGGCCGCGCTCACCGGGCGCACGGGCCTCGGAATATTCCGCGAGCAGCGCGCGCAGCGCGGTCGCCTCCTCGCCGTCGAGCACGCCGCCGCGCGCCGGCCCCTTGCGGCCTTCGGTGAGGGCGACGACGATCCCGTGCAGGGTCTGGATGTCCTGCTGGGTCGGTTGCATGCGCGCGAAAATGTTGCGCAGATTGACCAGCATGGTCGCGCGCTTGTCGAGCGGTCGAAAGTATTCGATGCGGTCGAGCTCGCGCTCGAGATTGCCGAAGAAGGCTTCGATCTGCTGCTTGCGGGCGGGCTCCGACTTCTGCGGCATGTCGAAGGGCAGCCTACCGCCCGAGGCCTGCTTGAACCATTCGTAGGCGACGAGCGCGACCGCCTGGGCGAGGTTGAGCGAGGCGAAGGCCGGGTTGACCGGGAACGTCACGATACGGTCGGCGAGCGCGACCTCGTCGTTCTCGAGCCCGTGGCGCTCGCGCCCGAACAGCACTGCCACGTTCTCTCCAGCGGCCACGTGCGGCGCCAGAAACGACGCCGCCTCCTGCGGCCCGAGGACGGGCTTGGCCTGGTCGTGGGCGCGCGCGGTCGTAGCCAGCACGATGCTGCAGTCGGCGACCGCCGCCTCCACGCTGTCGAACAGCGCCGTCCCCTCGAGAATGCGGTCGGCACCGGAGGCCGAGCGGTGGGCGTGAATATTGGGCCAGCCGTCGCGCGGCTTGACCAGGCGCAGCCGCGCGAGCCCAAAATTGGCCATGACGCGGGCGGCCGCGCCGATGTTCTCGCCGAGCTGCGGCTCGACCAGGACGACGATCGGCCCCGGCGTCTCGATCCAGCTCCTGGTCTTGTCGGTTCCCGCGCCGGGCATCGTCTAATAGACCAGCACGTCGTCGGTTTGGTCGCGCCCGGCCAGGGTGTCGACCGGCGCGGTCGCGTCCAGGCGTCCGAGGCTGTGCACGGTCGTGTAGCGGCGCGCGAGCCGCGCCACCAGCTGCTCCCTGGTCGCGCGGCTGTAGCGGCTCGGCGTGAATTCGAACGCGATCGGAACGGAGCGTGCGATCAGCCGCTCCAATCCGTCGAGCACCTGCGGCTCGTAGCCCTCGACGTCGACCCACACGAGCCCGATCATGTCGAACGCCAAGCCGAGCGCCTCCAATTCGTCGTCGACCCGCGCGACCGGCACGCTCAGGGAGGCCAGGCCGTCGACCGAGGGCGGCTCGTCGATGGCGTGCGCCCCGGTATTGCGCGGGTGGAGATGAAGCTCCCCGATGCCGGGCGCAGCGCCGGCCGCCTTCGGCACGACGATGGCGGCATGCGCAAGGCCGTTCGCTTCGAGATTTCTGGCGAGCAGTGCGGCATTGCGCGGCTCGGGCTCGAACGCGACGGCGCGCGCGAAGCGGCCGGTGCGCAGAGCGTAGATCGTGTGCGTGCCGATATGGGCGCCGATGTCCACGAACACCGCATCCGCGGGCAGCCGCCCGGCCGCGGACAGCAC
>JBAUOM010000865.1:0-3186 GCA_049579765.1 Xanthobacteraceae bacterium | reverse complement strand
GCGTGGCGCTCGATGCGCTGCCGAAGCCCACCGTCGCGCTCGTGCAGGGCGCCTGCATCGGCGGCGGGGTGGCGCTGCTGTCGTGCTGCGATATCGTCCTCGCCGCGCGCGGTGCGTTCTTCTCGCTGCCGGAGGTGCGGCTCGGCTTCGCGCCGGGGCCGCTCATTCCGCTGTTCCTGCGCGCGATCGACGCCCGCAGCCTGCGCCGCTATCTGCTCTCGGGCGAGCGCTTCGCCGCCGAAGAGGCCATGCGGGTGGGACTCGTGCACGAGCTCTGCGAGCCCGAGGGCGCGGGGGCCGCATTGGCGCGGCTCCTCGACGAATTGCTGTGTGCGGGTCCGAACGCCGTCGCGCAAGCCAAGCGGCTGCTTCTGCGATTTGCGCAGCCGCCGCCGTCGCAGGAGCTGCTCGCCGAGCTCCAGCGCGAGTTCGAGCACGGCTTCAACTCGCCCGAGGCGGCCGAAGGCCGCGCCAGCTTTCGCGAGAAACGCAAGCCGCGCTGGTTTACGCCCGAACAAGATCAATAACCCCGGAGGTCCCGTTGCGTCTCATCCGCCTCGTCGCGCCATGCCTGCTCGCGGCCTGCTGTGCCTCTGCCGGACCGGCGGTGGCGCAGGGCTGGCCGGCCGCCAAACCGATCACCATGGTCGTTCCGTTCCCGCCCGGGCCGGCGCTCGACCTCGTCGCCCGCCTCGTCGCCGGCAAGATCGCCGGCCCGCTCGGGCAGACGATCGTGGTCGAGAACCGCAGCGGTGCCAACGGCACCATCGGATCGAACGCGGTGGCGCGCGCGGCGCCCGACGGCTACACGCTGCTCGCCGCCACCGCCGGCACCCACGTCACCGCCGTGCACCTGATGAAGAGCCTGCCCTACGATCCCGTGAAGGACTTCACCCCGATCGCCGCGGCGGTCGAGCCGGCGACCTGCCTCGCGGTCAATGCCGCCGTCCCGGTCAATTCGGTCGAGGAGCTGATCGCCTATGCCAGGAGCCGGCCCGACGAGCTGTCCTTCGGCTCCTCCGGGGTCGGCTCGGTGTTCCACATGATGGGTGAGCTCTTCAACCAGACCGCGGGCGTGCGCATCAAGCACGTGCCCTATCGCGGCGTGGTGCCGGCGATGCAGGACGTGGTCGCCGGACATATCCCGATGGTGTTCATCTCGGTCTCGAACGCGCTCCCTGCCATGCAGTCGGGCCGCGTCAAGATCCTGGCCACCCTCGAGCCCGCCCGCTACGCCAAGCTCCCGCAAGTGCCCTCGATGTCGGAGATCATCCCGGCGTTCAAGAAGCCGTCCTCATGGTTCGGCTTCCTCGGCCCCGCCGCACTGCCGCGCGAGATCACGACGCGGCTCAACGCCGAGATCGTCAAGGCGCTGAACGCTCCCGACGTGGCCGGCAAGCTCGAGGACAACGGCATGGCGGTGATCGGCGGAACGCCGGAGCAATTCGCCGCCCTCATCGCGGACGGCATCGCGCGCTACGGCGCCATCATCAAGGCAGCGGGGATCGAGGCGGAGTGAGCTCGACGTATCTCGAAGCTGGTGGTGTGGGCTGAGCGCAGCGAAACTCACCGGGCCGCGCGGACAGAGATTATGAGTCTTGCCGTAGCGCGTTGAAGGCGCGCGTGAACACGCTAAGGCTCCAACCATCCTATCTCCCCAGCCGCCGCGCCACCTTCATGCGCTGCACGCTGTCGCCGGCGAGATGGCTCCAGATCATGGCGTCGCGCACGAGCTTGTCGGCGCGCGGCGCGGGCATGCCCGCGCCGGCATGCAGGTCGTAGTTGAGCTCGGTCACCTCCTGGATCACATCGGTGGAGAAGTTCATGCACAGGCCGGCGTTGGCCGAGTGCAGCTTGCGGTCGTGCTCCCAGGCGACGCGCATGACGAAGGAGCGTAGCGCCTCGGTGAGGAAGTGCATCCGGTTGAGCTTGAGCTGGACCAGTTGCTGCTCGAACAGAGCGCGGCCGCCTTGTGTCTGCGTGCGCGCCAGGGTCAGCGCCATCTCGCAGGCATCATCGCACACCCCGAGCGCGTTGGCGGCGAGCTCGAGGTCGCCGAACAGGTCGCCGCCGGTGCGGTCGCCGGCCTGCGCCGTCTTCATGTCGGAGCCGTTGACCGGTCCGACGACATTGGCGTGCGGCACGCGCGCGTTCTCGAAGATCATCTCGCCGTTCTGGTAGAAGCGCCAGCCGTTCTTGTTGAATACCTTGCCGATGCGGAAGCCTGGAGTGTCCCGCGGCACGAGGAACATGGTGGTGCCCTGCTTGAGCGGGGCGTTCGGGTCGGTGCGCGCGTCGATGAAGAACAGCTTGCCGACGCTGGCATTGGCGATGAAGCATTTCTCGCCGTTGAGGATCCATTCGTCGCCGTTGCGCTCCGCGCGTAGTTTCAGGCCGGCCTTGGGATCGTCCGCCGGCGGCAGCCGGTTGTCGGAGCCTGCGCCCGGCTCGCTGATGCCCTTGCCGAGCAGAAAGGTGTCGTCCTCGAGGAACGGCTCGAGGAAACGCCGCTTCTGCTCGTCGGTGCAGGTGGCGGCGATCAGGTGGCTCCACTTCCAGCACTGGCTGAAGGTCTTCGAGATGGCGCTGTCGGCCTTGGCGAGCTCGGTCATCACCAGCGCCTGGGTGACGAAATCGGTGCCGTGGCCGCCCCAATCCTTGGGCACGGCCATGGTACGGAAGCCGAGCTTGGAGCCCTTCTTGATGATCTCCCAGTCGAAGGTGTCGCGCGGATCGTCGATCTCGTCGCGCGCCAGCGAAATCGGGCGAATTTCCTCTTGCGCGAATTTGCGCGCCGTCGCCTGCCAGGCGCGCTGCTCGTTGCTCAGCATGAAGTCCATGGCTGGTCCTTCCTTGCATCACTCGGCCGCGAGCGTGGCGGCGGTGGCCGGCCGGCGATAGCCCGCCAGCTCCTCGGCAATGCGCAGCTTGGCGTCGCTGTTGCCGGCGCCGCAATGGAGGCAGACGAGCGCGTCGTGCACGTATTGCTGCAGCGGCATGTCGCGCATGACCCCCACGGCGCCGAAGCACTCGGCAGCGTCCTTGACGGCGCGATAGATCGCCTCCGCCGCGAACACCTCGGCGATGCGCGCGAGCGGCAGGTCGGGCAGGCTGCGGTCGGCGACGGCGTCGGCATGGTCCGAGGCCCAAGCCGCCTGCCAGACGGCGGCGCGCGCGACCTCGAGA
>JBAUOM010000864.1:0-1951 GCA_049579765.1 Xanthobacteraceae bacterium | reverse complement strand
GCGCCAGGGCACGCTGGCGCAGCTGCGCGCCGGGCGCGCCCTGATCGACATCGTTCCCGCCGGCGCGGCCGGGCCGGCGGCCGGCACCTCGTCGACCGGCGGCGCCAATCTCGATCATCTCTGCCTGCGGGTGGAGCCGTTCGATGCCGGCGCCATTGCCAGGCACCTCGGCGCCCATGGTGTCGCTTGCGGCGAGGAAGCGTCGCGCTACGGCGCCGAGGGTCAGGGTCCGTCGGTCTACCTGCACGATCCCGAGGGCAACGGCGTCGAGCTCAAGGGCCCGGTCGCGGGTTGAATGGACGACCTTGCATGTCCATCTCCGTTGCAGCAACATCGCCGTGAGATCGTCATGACCCCGACGCCGTTCGTCCATGCGACGCGAATGCGCCGGCCCGACCGCAAGAGGTCCGGCCGGAAGGGTTGACGCGCGTCCGATCGCGCGAGGCAAGCGCCGAAAACCCGAGCCCTTCCGCGCCAGCGGGAGGGCTTTCGTTTTCGGGCTCGGCGCGTCCTCACGCGAATGGACATGTCATGAGCAAGATCCTGATCACCAGCGCGCTCCCCTACATCAACGGCGTCAAGCACCTCGGCAACCTCGTCGGCTCGCTGCTGCCCGCCGACGTGCATGCGCGGTTCCGCCGCCAGATCGGCGACGAGGTGTTGTTCATCTGCGGCACCGACGAGCACGGCACGCCGGCGGAGCTCGGCGCCATCGAGACCGGCGAGGATGTGCGGCGCTACTGCGATGCCCAACATGCGATCCAGGCCGGCGTGTTTCGACGCTTCGGCCTGTCGTTCGATCATTTCGGCCGCTCGTCGTGCCGGCAGAACCATGCATTGACGCAGCATTTCTACCGCAGGCTCGAGGCCGCCGGCCTGATCGGGGAGCGCCCGGTCCGGCAGGTATGGTCGCCCCGCGACCGGCGCTTCCTGCCCGACCGCTACGTGCTCGGCACCTGCCCGCATTGCGGCTTTGCGGATGCGCGCGGCGACCAATGCGACGGCTGCGGCAGCCTGCTCGATCCCACCGATCTGATCCGACCGCGCTCCGCATTGTCGGGCGATACCGCGTTGGAGTCGCGCGAAAGCCGGCATCTCTTCCTGCGTCAATCGCTGCTGCTCGATCGCCTCCAGCAATGGCTCGCCACGCGCCGCGACTGGCCGCCGTTCGTGCTGTCGCTGGCCAGGAGCTGGCTCACCTCGGAGCTGCGCGATCGCTGCATCACCCGCGACCTCGCCTGGGGGGTGCCGGTGCCGGGCTTCGAGGACAAGGTCTTCTACGTCTGGTTCGATGCGCCGATCGGCTATATCGCGGCCACGCAGGAATGGGCGCAAGGCGACCCCGCGCACCGCAGCTGGCAGGACTGGTGGTGGCAGGCGGACGACGTTCGCTACGTCCAGTTCCTGGGCAAGGACAACGTGCCGTTCCACGCCGTGAGCTTTCCGGCGACGCTCCTCGGATCGGGCGAGCCGTGGAAGACCGTCGACGTGATCAAGGGATTTCACTGGCTCACCTACGAGGGCGGCAAGTTCTCCACCAGCCGCCGGCGCGGCATCTTCGCCGACGCCGCATTGGAAGAGCTGCCGGCCGATCTCTGGCGCTGGTGGCTGATCGCGAATGCGCCGGAGACGGCGGACACCGATTTCACCGTCGCCCGTTTCGCCGCCGACGTGAACAAGGACCTCGCCGACGTGTTCGGCAACCTGGTCAATCGCCTGGTTCAATTTGCGGCACGCGCATTCGGCGGACGCGTACCGGGCGAGGGAGAGCCCGGCGCGCCGGAGCGCGCGCTGGCGACCGAGATCGAGGCGCGCGTGGCGCGCCTGCGGACACACCACGAGGCATTGGAGTTTCGCCAGGCGGCTGGGGAAACGCGCGCGATCTGGGCGCGCGCCAATGCCTATGTGCAGGAGGCGGCGCCGTGGAGCGCGATCGCGAGCGACCCCGCGC
>JBAUOM010000863.1:0-1748 GCA_049579765.1 Xanthobacteraceae bacterium | reverse complement strand
GCGCGGGGTCGGGGACACCGCGGCGCGCCGGATCAGATCGGCGAGGCGCTCGCGCGCGTCCTGACGGTTGCGCTCCTGGGTGCGGTGGCGCTGCGCGTTGATGACCAGCACGCCCTCGCGGGTGAGGCGCTTGCCGGCGAGGCGCTCGAGCCGCGCGCGTACGTCGTCGGGTAGATTCGGCGAGCCGCGCACGTCGAAGCGCAGCTGCACCGCGCTGGCGAGCTTGTTGACGTTCTGCCCGCCCGGGCCCGACGCGCGGATGAAGCGCTCCTCCAGCTCGTCCTCGGCGAGTGCGATGGTCCTGGTGATGCGGATCATCGCGGCAGCATAGCATGCGGCCGGCGCGCGCCGCAGGCGGCTCACGCCGCGTCCGGCAGCTAGTCTAAAGCATGATCCCGAAAAGTGTGCAGCGGTTTTCGGAAAAGATCATGCTCGGGATGACGATTCGAAGAAAAGTCATCCCGATCTAGCGCGTCTCGGGTGCGCGGCTGGTCGGGACCTCGCGCGGCTTGACGATCTGGTCGGAGGACGCCGCGAGGCCGCTGTCGGTCGAGGTGACGCCCTGCGGACGGCCGACGACCGTGACGAGGAGGCCGGGGTCGAGCAGGCGCTTGGCCACGCGCTTGGCGTCGTCGAGCGTGACCGCGTCGATCATGCCGGGGCGGCGCTCGATATAGTCGATGCCGAGATTGTCGAGCTGCATCTGCACCAGCTGGCTCGCGATCCGGTTCGAGGTGTCGAGACCGAGCGCGAAGGCGCCCTTGAGGTAGGTCTTCGCCTTGCTGAATTCCTCTTCCGTCGGCCCTTGCTCCACCATGCGGCGGAACTCGTGCTCGATCAGCTCGACGCTCTGGCCGGTGGCGTCGGCGCGCGTCGCGGTGCCGCCGAGCAGCAGCGAGGTGTGCTGGAGCCAGACCAGGCCGGAATGCACGCCGTAGGCCAGGCCGCGCTTCTCGCGCACCTCGCGATAGAGCCGGGAGGAAAACGAGCCGCCGCCGAGGATGTGATTGACGATATAGGCCGCCATGAAATCCGGGTCGCTGCGCGCGATCCCCGGCCCGCCGAAAGTCACCACCGCCTGCGGCACGTCGAGGTGAATGACGACGGTGCGGCCGAGCCCCTGCGGAACGACATTGGCGACCGGCGTGAGGTCGGCCTTGGCCGGCAGCGAGCCGAAGGCGCGATCGATGAGCTTGCCGGCGGTCTCGGCGTCGATGTCGCCGACCACCGCGATCTTGAGGGTGTCGCGCGCCAGCACCCGCCGCACGTAGGATTTCATATCGTCGACGCTGATGCGCGGCAGCGACTCGAGCGTGCCGTTGACCGGCTCGCCGTAGGGATGGTCGGGAAAGGCCGTCGCCCACCAATTGCGGCTCGCCATCTCGTTCGGGACCGTCGCCTCGCGCCGCAGCCGCGACATGATCTGCGCGCGCGTGCGCTCCACCGCCGCGGGATCGAAGCGGGGCTCGGTCAGCGCGAGCCGCAGATAGTCGAACGCCTCGTCGCGGTTGTCCTTCAGCGTGCGCAAAGTGCCGCGCAAATAATCGCGCGAGGCGCGGAAGCTGAGCTCGATCGCCTTGCTCTCGAGGCGGCCCTGGAACGCGGCGGCGTCGAAGGGGCCGGCGCCCTCGTCGAGCAGGCTGGTCGCCATGTTGGCGACGCCGGGCTTGCCCGCGGGATCCTGGTCGGCGCTGCCGGTGACGGTGAATTCGAGCGCGATGACCGGCACCGCGCGATCGCTCACCAGC
>JBAUOM010000862.1:0-2329 GCA_049579765.1 Xanthobacteraceae bacterium | reverse complement strand
GCGCCGCCGCGTCCGAGCGCGCCGCCGCCGGCAATGCCCCGCAGTCCCGATGCGGTATCTGAGTACGCCAGGCGCCCGGCGCACCAAGGGCTCGATCCTCTGGGCCGCCAACCGCCTGTGCACAATTCCATCGAGGAGGATC
This sequence comes from Xanthobacteraceae bacterium, assembly GCA_049579765.1. Lineage (GTDB taxonomy): Bacteria > Pseudomonadota > Alphaproteobacteria > Rhizobiales > Xanthobacteraceae > VAZQ01. The sequence continues at coordinate 2,187 of JBAUOM010000862.1, read as the reverse complement.
AGCTCGAGATCCCTGCTTTCCTGCGCCGGCAGGCAAACTGACGATCCCTGCGATTCGCGGTCCCGGCGCGCCGGGACCGCGAAGGCGAGCCCAACGCGCGCCCCCGGGTCTGCCACCTGAGTCATTGGACGAGAACGGTAATTTTGAGAATTGCGGTCATCGGACCACGGCCGTGGACGCTGCTGCCGAAAACGACGGCAACAGTTTCGGGTTCGCGGGTCGCGCCCGGCGGGAAGCGCAATTGCGGCTGCTTGGTGGTAACAGTCGGTAAAAAAGCGTGAGTTGGCGTTATGCTCGACCGCCGGTAAGCTTCCAACGTCAAAGGGGTTTTTGTCGGGGGACAGCGCGGCCGAACTTGCCCGCGGGTATGTACAGCCTTACCGATGGCAGGAATGCGACCGATGTCGCCCGTCTGACTCACCGCGTCCCACTGACGCGCGGCTGGGAGTGTTCGGGACGGGAGTATGAAAGCCGCTAGGCAGACGACGCTTCGCGACCGCACCGCATTGTTTGGTGTGGGCATCCATTCCGGATTACCGGTGACCCTCGTGCTGCATCCGGCGGATGCCGGCAGCGGGTTGCGTTTCATCCGCACGCGCATCGAAGGGCGGCAGGATCGCGAGATCGTGGCCGACATGGGCGCGGTCACGGCCACCGAATTCGCCACCGTGCTGGGCGATGCGTCCGGGCCGCTCGTGTCGACCGCCGAGCACATCCTGGCGGCGCTTGCCGGTCTCGGCGTCGACAATGCCATGGTGGAAATTGATGGTCCGGAAGCGCCGATCATGGACGGCAGCGCGGCGCCGTTCGTGGCGGCGATCGACGCCGTCGGCCTCGCCACCCTGCATCTGCCGCGGCGCTACATCAAAATCCTCAAGCCGGTGCGGGTCGCGATGGGCGACGCGTTCGGAGAGCTGCGACCTAACGCGCGCGGCTTCCGCATCGAGGCCGAGGTCGAGTTCGATCACGCGCTGATCGGACGCCAATCGCTGGCGATCGACCTGAAACCGGATACGTTCCGCCGCGAGCTCGCGCGCGCTCGTACCTTCGGCTTCATGCGCGACGTGACCACCTTGTGGAACTCGGGCTACGCGCTCGGCGCCTCGCTCGAAAACACGCTAGTGGTCAGCGACAACCGCATCCTCAATCCGGAGGGGGTGCGCTTCCCCGACGAATTCGTCCGCCACAAGATGTTGGACGCTGTCGGCGACCTCGCCCTGGCCGGCGGACCCTTGCTTGCCACCTATCGCTTGGTGCGCGGCGGCCACAAGCTCAATCATGCGGTGCTGTGCGCGCTGATGTCGGACGCGAGCGCCTGGACCTGGGTCGAAGCGGAGACGCTGCGGGCCCATCGCGGCCATGCCGAGGTGGCCGGGCGCCTGGCGCCGGCATTCGGGCCCGACGTCTCCTAGTCCGGCCGAGCCTCGTCCAGCCGAGCCTCCCGGGCGATCCGATCTGCCACATTCCGGGCAGAATGTCGGCCTATTCCCTTGGTTAGAGGGGATTGGCGTCAGGCGAGGGGACTAAGGCGTTCGGCCGCCCGGTTGAACCGTCGCTTCGGGGAGGGGGGACTCATCCGATCATGGACTGGCGTTCGGTCGCGATCAGCTTTGGCAGCGGCGCGCGGCTGCTCGCGCGGCTTGCCGTGCCCGCCCTCGTGGCGCTTTCGCTCGGGGCCTGCAGCTTGTTCGACAAGGATGTCGTCGTTCCCGACGAGCCGGCGGACAAGCTCTATAACGAGGGCCTCTATCTTCTCAACGACAAGAAGGACCCCAAGACCGCGGCGAAAAAGTTCGAAGAGGTCGATCGCCAGCACCCCTATTCGGATTGGGCGCGCAAATCCCTGATCATGGCGGCTTTCGCCTATTACCAGGCCGGCGCCTACGACGACTGCATCAACTCCGCGCGGCGCTACGTCACCCTGCATCCCGGAAGCCCGGATGCGGCCTATGCGCAGTTCCTGATCGGCTCGTCCTATTTCGATCAGATCCCGGAAATATCCCGCGACCAGGAACGCACCGAAAAAGCGGTACAAAACCTCGAAGAGGTCGCGCGCAAATATCCCGACACCGAATACGCCATCGCCGCCAAGCGCAAGATCGAGATTGCGCGCGACCAACTGGCCGGCAAGGAGATGGATATCGGGCGACAATTGTTGAACAGCCGCAACTTCACCGGCGCCATCAA
>JBAUOM010000861.1:0-1615 GCA_049579765.1 Xanthobacteraceae bacterium | reverse complement strand
CCATGAAGTTGGACCAAGCCGCCCGCTCCTTGTTCCTCAGGGAATTCCTGTCGGCGTTCGTGCTCGGCATGCGCTACTTCTTCAAGCCGAAGCCCACGCTCAACTATCCGTTCGAGAAGGGTAGCATCTCGCCGCGCTTTCGCGGCGAGCACGCCTTGCGCCGCTATCCCAACGGCGAGGAACGCTGCATCGCCTGCAAGCTGTGCGAGGCGATCTGTCCGGCGCAAGCCATCACTATCGAGGCTGGGCCACGCCGCAACGACGGCACGCGTCGCACCACGCGTTACGACATCGACATGGTCAAATGCATCTATTGCGGGCTGTGCCAGGAGGCCTGCCCGGTCGATGCCATCGTCGAAGGGCCGAACTTCGAATTCGCGACCGAGACGCGGGAGGAACTCTATTTCGACAAGGAGCGCCTGCTCGCCAACGGCGACCGCTGGGAGCGCGAGATCGCCAGGAACATCGCGCTCGACGCGCCCTACCGGTGAGCACATGAGACGCGACGACCATCGACCCCTACGCGGTGGGCAGCGCCCGGAGACCCACGGCGTGCGCGCGGGGACAAGCGCATGATCCTTCCGGCGATCTTCTTCTACCTCTTCGCCGGCGTGTGCATCGCGGCGGCGATCATGGTCATCGCGTCGCGGAATCCGGTGCACTCGGTATTGTTTCTCATTCTCGCCTTCGTCAATGCCGCCGGGTTGTTCATCCTTCTGGGCGCGGAGTTCCTGGCGATGATCCTGGTCATCGTCTATGTCGGCGCAGTCCTGGTGCTGTTCCTGTTCGTGGTGATGATGCTCGACGTCGATTTCGCCGAACTGCGACAGGGGTTCCTGCAGTATCTGCCGATCGGCGCCTTTCTCGGCATCATTGTCCTGACCGAACTGGTGCTGGTGGTGGGGACCTGGGTGATCGGCCCCGACGTGCATCAGGCGATCGCCACACCGATTCCACCGATCGCCAGGATGCTCAATGCCGAAGCGCTCGGGCACGTTCTCTACACGAGCTACGTCTATTTCTTCCAGGCAGCGGGCATGGTGCTGCTGGTCGCCATGGTCGGCGCGATCGTGTTGACGCTGCACCACAAGCCGAACGTCAGACGGCAGGACATCTCCGAGCAGGTCGCGCGCACCAAGGCGACTGCCATCGAGGTCGTCAAGGTGCGGCCGGGCCAGGGCCTCTAGCGAGCCTTGCGCGGGAAAACGCCATGACCATCGGAATCGGTCACTACCTCACGGTCGCCGCCATCCTTTTCACGATCGGCATCTTCGGCATTTTCCTCAACCGCAAGAACGTGATCGTCATCCTCATGTCGATCGAGCTGATTCTGCTCGCCGTCAACATCAACCTCGTCGCCTTTTCGAGCTTCCTCGGGGATCTGGTCGGCCAGATCTTCGCGCTGCTGGTGCTCACGGTGGCCGCCGCGGAAGCCGCCATCGGGCTCGCCATTCTGGTCGCGTATTACCGCAATCGCGGCTCGATCGCGGTCGAGGACATCAATCTGATGAAGGGCTGAGAGACGGGGATGTATCACGCCATTGTTTTCCTGCCGCTGCTCGGCGCGATCATCGCGGCCATCATCACGCTGGCCGGCGCGCGCGCGCGCCATCCC
>JBAUOM010000860.1:0-5104 GCA_049579765.1 Xanthobacteraceae bacterium | reverse complement strand
CCACCCCCCTCCCCACCCCCCCCCCACATGGGGGGAGGGAGCCCACCGAGCTCGTGGTGTGCATTGATTCCATTTCATCGAAACATGCCGTAGCTTTTGTTGGCGCATGATCTTTTCCGAAAACCGGTCTCCACTTTTCGGGATCATGCTCTGCGCGCCGTGAACGTCCCGTTCGGCTGGTAGAAGATCAATTCGTCCACCGTCCCCTCGGGACCGCGGCGGAATTCCACGCGGAAGCCCGCGACACCGGCGATGCTGAAGGTCCGGGCCTGGTAGGGAAGCAACCTGGAGGTCGGCTGGCCTCCGACGGTCAGCGTGAGCTGGTCGTCGTTGTCCCGCCCCACCACGATGGTCGTCATCCCGTGGCTGAAAGTGCCGACGCAGTCCCGGCGGAAAGCGGGATCCATGCAATCGCCGGACGGAACGCGCGTGAAGACCACGTCCTTGACCAGCGGCTCCAGCGGGGCCGACAGCGTCGCGACGTTTCCTTCGCGGTCGGTGAAGAAGGAGATGGCGAGCCGGGCCGGCAGCAGGCGGCCGGCCGCCTCGGGCAGCTCGAACGTGTCGTAATGACGGTGCGCGAGCGTCTCCGACATGCCGCGATACGACCATCGCAGCTCGGAACCGCTGTGCGTGATGCTCATGCGGCCGTAGCCGGGATGGTCGTAGTCGCCGGCATAGTCGGCGGGCTCATGGCTCGGCCGCGTGTTCGGCCGCCGCAATGCCGGGCGCGCCTGCCGGTCAACCTCGACCTGCGCCAAGGCCTTGCGGCGCCGCTCACGATGGCGCTCGAGCCAGGGCACCGGCTCGTTGCCGCAGACCCGATCGAAGACGTAATTGGTGAGAATATCCGGCACCGGGCTGGCGTCGCGATTGGTGAACACGGCGACGCCGACGCCGCGCGCGGGCAGCATCGTCATCAGCGTGCTCCAGCCGATCCAGCCGCCGCCGTGGTTCACGACGCGCTCTCCGCGATAGCTGTGCGTACCGAAGCCGAAGCCGTAGTGCACGTCGCCGATTTCGGCGAATTCGGAGGCCGCGACATACACGCGGGGCGCATGCAGTTCCCCGATCAAGCCCGGCGACAGCAGCCGTTCCCCCTCGAACTCGCCGTTGCCGAGATGAAGCCGCAGCCAGTTTGCGATATCCGCAATCGAGGTGTTGATGCCGCCCGCGGCGGTGGTGCTGATCGGCCAGAGCTTGGCGCGCAGGCGGGTGTCTGCGTCCATGGCGTAGGGCGCTGCCGCATCCGCGCTCTCGGCAAGATCACCGGCGGTGAAGGTTACGGTCATGTTGAGCTTGTCGGTCAGGCGCGCGCGGGTGAACTCGGTCCAGCTGCGACCGCTGACGCGCTCGGCCACCATGCCGGCCACGAGGTAACCGAGATTCTGGTACTGGAAGGTGCTGCGAATGTCCTCGCTCGCTTCGAGATGACGCATCGCCGCCAGCATCTGCGCCGGCGACAAATCGCCCGGCATGTGAATCCAATCGTGACGCGGAAGGCCGGAATGATGGCAGAGCAGATCGCGCACCGTCACCCGGTCGGTCGCGACGGGATCATGCAGGCGGAATTCCGGGATGTAATCCCGGACCGGTTGCTTCCAGTCGAGGCGCCGTTCGTCCACCAGGAGCGCCAAGCCCGTGGAGGTGAACGACTTCGTGATCGAGCAGATCGCGAAATGGGTGTCGGTGGTCACCGGCAAGCCGGCTTCGACATCGCGGAGGCCGTAACCCTTGACGAGCGAAGCCTCGCCGTCTTGCACCACCGCGATGGCGAGGCCCGGTATCTTCCACTCCTCCATCGCTTCCGCGACGAGAGCCTCGAGATCGGGAACGAAGCGTGCAATGGATACGCAGGGCATGACGGATTGGGATGCCATCGGAAGGAGACCTCGACTGAAGCAACACGCTATTGCACGGTAAGATAATTCAGGTCCGGTCCAGTTGATCAGTGCACGACGCCTTCGATGATGAAGTTTGACGCACCGGCCGCGATCACCTGCGTCACCGACAATCCGGCTGCATCGAACAAGCTGCGAAACTCCGCCTCCGAACGGCAGCGGCCCCCAGCAACGACGAGCATGAGCAGATCGGTCAAGCGGTTGTAGTGCGGCTTGCTGCCATCGGGCAGCATCGGATCGATCACCAGCACCTTGCCGTCCGGGCGCATCGCCGCGCGGCAATTGCTCAGGATCCGACCGGCATCGTCGTCGGAAAAGCTCATCATCACTCGCTTGATCATGTAGATGTCGCCGCCGGTTGGTACCGCATTCAACACATTGTCGCCGACGACGCCGCAGCGGTCAGCGAATTTCGAGGTCTCGAGCTCCAGTGCATTGCCGACGACCTCGGGCAGATCAATCAGCACGCCGCGCAGACCGGGATAATGCTCGAGAACAGCGGCAAGCGTCGCGCCGTGACCGCCGCCAACATCGACAACGGTTCGCGCCCCCGAAAAATCGTAGCTCGCGATGATCGCGGCGTTTTGCAATTTCGACTGCATCGTCATGAAGCGGTTGAAAATAGAGCCCGATTCCGGATGTTCAGCGAGGTAGGTGAACAGCGGGCGCTTATTGACCGCCGCGAACGACGGTTGTCCGCTGCGCAAACTATCGACAAGGCGCCCGCAGGCGGCCCAGACACAGTCCGAGGTCTCGAAGAGGGCCTGGTCACGAAGTGAGTCGGGAGAGTCGCTGCGTAACGTCGCACCGAGCGCGGTAAGGCTGAACTCGCCGTCGGCGGTTTCAGTCAACACGCCCAGGCTTGCCAGCGTGCGCAGCATGCGATGAAGCGACGGGGCGTGGGTTCCAGTTGCCCCGGCAAGATCACCGACGGCACTGCGTCCTTGCGCTATGAGGTCGGCAATACCAAGCGATGCGGTCGCATGAAGGCATTGTGCTACGATATGGCCGGCAAGCATTGCTCGCATCTCTTGGGCCGGCCCGAGCGCGGATGTCAAAGGCGCTGGCGCTGTCATCGGACGACTCGCCGAGTTGTGCGTCGCACCCGATGCAAATAATCGGGCTTTTTCGACCGTCTGGCAACGCAGTCGGCCGACTCATCGCGCTCTGTCGTATCGCCACGTGCAGTCATTGGAATGATCTTGTGATTTTCGCGGGCACTTTGGATGCGGCAGCCGATGCGTCCTGCGCACGGCAGCGATAGCGATCATCTATGGAGGGCGGCAGAGGCCGACGCCTCGGCGGTCTCGAGATTGAATGATCAGCGCCCCTTCCACTGCGGGGGACGCTTCGACTTCGGAAGGCGCCTTGCACTACCCGGATATCTCTTCTCGACCAGGGGTTGAGCGTCGTATAATGCATCTTCAGAGAACACCCCGTTCCCACCGCGACAGGAGGACGATCATGCGGAAGTCCTTGCTCGCAGCCACCGTCAGCGTCGCCGCACTGGCGCTTTCATCCTCGCACCCGCTGGTCGCCCAAAGCGATGTCGATCAGCAGCTCGGCAGCGTGCACTTCGAGACCTCGTGCAACGAGGTGGCGCAGCGCCGCTTCGATCGGGCCATGCGCTATCAGCACTCGTACTGGTACGGGCCCGCCCAGGAGATCTTCGAGGAGGCGCTGAAGGCCGATCCGACCTGCGCCATCGCGCAATGGGGCACCGCGCTGACCCTGCTCGACAATCCCCATAACGCGATCCCGAAGTCCAATCTCGCGCCGGGCCTTGCGGCCATCGAGAACGCCAAGGCCATGGGCGCCAAGACCGAGCGCGAGCGCGACTACATCGACGCCCTGATGCTGATGTACGCCGACTACGACAAGCTCAGCCATGTCCAGCGCATCCGTTTGTTCCGCGACGCGGAGGAGAAGATCGCGGCGAAATATCCGAACGACGACGAGGCGCAGATCGCCTACGCCATCACGCTCAATACCTCGGCCGACCTGAGCGACAAGACCCGCGCCCAGCAGATGAAGGGCGCCGCGATCCTGGAGCCGATCTCCCAGCGCCTGCCGCGGCATCCCGGCGTCACCCACTACCTCATCCACCTCTACGACTATCCGGAGACCGCCGCCAAGGGCATCGCAGCCGCCGACCGCTACGCCACGATCGCGCCCGCCGCGCCGCACGCCCAGCACATGCCGTCGCACATCTACACCCGCGTCGGCCACTGGCAGCAGTCGATCGATTCCAACATCGCCTCGGTCAAGGCGGCGAAGGCGGAAAAATCGGTGGGCAATTATCTGCACGCCCAGGATTACATGGTCTATGCCTACCTGCAGCTCGCGCAAGACAAGCAGGCGCGCGATGTCATCGACGACATGATGAAGGAGGCCGATTTCAAAGCGGGCGTGCTGGGCGCCCACTATGCGCTGGCGGCCTCGCCGGCGCGCTATGCGGTCGAGCGCGGCGACTGGACCGGCGCGGCGCAACTGCCGGTCCGACCGAGCCCCTTCAACTTCGTCATGGCGATCTCGCACTTTGCCCGCGCGCTCGGGGCCGCGCGCTCCGGCAAGCCGGAGGCCGCCCAGCCCGACGTCGCCAAGCTCGCCGAGCTGCGCGACAAGCTGCGCGACGCCAAGGACCCATATTGGGCCGAGATCGTCGACATCCAGCGGCAGGTCGCCGCCGCCTGGCTGTTGTATGCGCAAGGCAAGCACGACGACGCGCTGAAAGCCATGAGCGCGGCGGCGGACGCCGAGGACAGGACCGAGAAGCACGCGGTCACGCCCGGGCCGCTCGCGCCGGCGCGCGAGCTCTACGGCGAGATGCTGCTCGATCGCGGCATGGCAAAAGAGGCGCTCGCCGCCTTCGAGGCAACTAAGGCGAAGGAGCCGAACCGCTTCCGGGGCTTCCTGGGCGCGGCCCAGGCCGCCGAAAAGCTCGGCGACAACGCCGCCGCGAAGGCCAATTACGAAAAGCTGCTCGCGCTCACGGCCGGCTCGAGCTCCGACCGGCCGACGCTCGCCGACGCCCGCAAGTTCGTGGCGACCAATTAGCGCGGATCCCGTTACCTACGGAATCGGGATCCGCTCTGGAACTTGTCGAGGGGCGCATGTTCACGACGGCGAACCGGTCCCCGCTTCGCCGGAACATGCGCCAGCAGTGCCGGGGTCACGGCTGACGCGATGAGACGGAGCACCAT
>JBAUOM010000859.1:0-1616 GCA_049579765.1 Xanthobacteraceae bacterium | reverse complement strand
GCCAAATACCACACCGAAAACACGCTGCACGGCCCCACGCTCGTCATGATCATGAACAAGCAGAGCTACGAGAAGCTTCCGCCCGATCTGAAGAAGGTCATCGACGCGAATTCGGGCGAATGGCTGGCGCGGCATTTCGGCACGCTCTGGGAGCACGACGACTTGCCCGGCCGTGCCAAGGCCGAGGAGCTCAAGCACGAGATCATCACCGTCCCGGACGCCGAGCAGGCGCGCTGGAAGAAGGCGACCGAGCCGGTCTACGCGGACTGGATCAAGGAGATGGACGGCAAGGGATATTCCGGCCGCCAGCTCGTGGACGCGGCCGAGCAGCTGATCGCCAAGTACAAGGCCCAAAGCAAGACCAAGTAGGATGGCCTCGGAAACCGCTTCCGAGGAGGGCCCTCGCGCTCCTCGGTCCGAGGGGCACGAGGGCGGTCTCGCGCTCGGGGGGCCGCTCGAGCGGCTGACGCGCGCGCTCGCGCTCATGGGAGGCGCGCTGCTCATTCTCGCCATCGTCATCACGCTCGTCAGCGTGGCCGGCCGCTACGCGTTCGCGCGGCCGGTACCGGGCGACTACGAGCTGATCGAGATCATCTGCGCGGTCGCGGTCTTCCTGTTCTTCCCCTACACCCAGGCCACGGGCAGCAATATCTCGGCGAAGTTCTTCACCTCCGGGCTGCCGGAGCGCCACCAGCGCGCCCTTGACGTGGCGAACGACGTGATTTTTTCGCTGGTCGCGGCGCTGCTCACCTGGCGCCTGGCCGACGGTCTGGACAACAAGTTCACCACCGGCGACACCACGATCCTGATCCGGATCCCGATCTGGTGGGCCTACGTGGTCGCAGTGCTGTCGATAGCGCTGCTCACCGTCGTCTGCGTGTGCCGCGTCGCCGCCGGCCTCAGGACGCTGCGCCGATGAGCAATCTCGAGCTCGGCGCCGGTCTGTTCGCGCTGATGATGGTCCTCATCATCCTGCGCATGCCGATCGCGATTTCGATGTTCCTGTGCGGAACACTCGGCTTCGGCGCGATTGCCGGATGGAAACCGATCCTTGCCCTGATGGCCGAGCTGCCCTTTTCGCGCGTGGCCAACCACGAGCTGACGGTCATCCCGTTATTCGTGCTGATGGGCCAGTTCGCGGCACAAGGCGGCCTGAGCCACGGCCTCTATCGCGCGGCGCGCGCCTGGGTCGGGCACTACCGCGGCGGGCTCGCGACCGCCACGATCGGCGGCTGCGCGGCGTTCGGCGCGATCTGCGGGTCGTCAATCGCCACCGGCGCCACCATGGCAACGATCGCCATCCCGGAGATGCGCCGCTATGGCTATTCCGGCGCGCTCGCGACCGGCGTGCTGGCCGCCGGCGGGACACTCGGCATCCTGATCCCGCCCTCGATCATTCTGGTCATCTACGCCATCCTCACCGAACAATCGATCGCGCACCTGTTCCTGGCGGCGATCATTCCCGGGATCATCGCGACCGCCGGCTATGCCGTCGCGGCGGTCGGCTACGTGCGCGTCTATCCGTCCGCCGGGCCGGCGGCCGAGCGCGAGAGCTGGAGCGTGCGGCTGTCGAGCCTGCGCGCCGTCTGGCCGGTGGTGGCAATCTTCCTGGTGGT
>JBAUOM010000858.1:0-3038 GCA_049579765.1 Xanthobacteraceae bacterium | reverse complement strand
TCCGGCACGCTGTCCGGCACCACCGGCAGGCCGGCATCGGCGAAGCGCCCGGGATCGCCGTTGGCGTTGATGATGACGGCCGTGCATTGCGGCGCAAGCCGCGCCAGCACCCGCTCGAGAATGCTCTTGCCGCCGACGCGCAGGCGCGCCTTGTCGCCGCCTCCCATCCGCCGCGCCAACCCGCCCGCGAGCACGACGCCGAGGGGCTTTCCCGTAGTCATGGAATCGGAGCACAGAGCGCGCCGCAGACTCGGTGAGCTCCCTCTCCCCGCAGGGGAGAGGGTTGGGGTGACGGGGGGCGGCTCTCTCGATAGATCCGAGCCCCCTCACCCGCCGCGCTTTGCGCGTCGACCTCTCCCCACGCAAGTCGGGCTTGCCCGACTTGCGCTTCACAAGACGCGGCCCGGGCAAGCTCGGGGCGCGCGGGAGAGGTGGCGCCCGTGGCGCGGCTGCGGCAAAACGTCAGATGTTCAATCATCGTGCACCGCCGCCTTGCGCCGGTGTCCCACGCTCTCCTCCTCGACATAGCGCAGGTCCTGATCGAACACGATGCGGCTCTCGCCGGCGAGCGCGACGAAGCGCTTGCCGCGCGCGCGGCCGACGAGCGTGAGGTTGGCCTTGCGCGCGAGCTCGACGCCCCACGCGGTGAAGCCGGAGCGCGAGACCAGGATCGGGATGCCCATGCGCACGGTCTTGATCACCATCTCGGAGGTGAGGCGGCCGGTGGTGTAGAAGATCTTGTCGTGCGCGGCCACGCGGTGCTTGAACATGTAGCCGGCGATCTTGTCGACGGCGTTGTGGCGGCCGACGTCCTCCATGTAGATGAGCGGCCTGTCCTCCTGCGCCAGCACGCAGCCGTGGATCGCGCCGGCCTCTAGGTAGAGCGACGGCGTGGTGTTGATCTTGTGCGTGAGCGCGTAGAGCCACGAGGTGCGCAGCTCCGCCTCCGGCAGCGTGATGGTCTCGAGCGCCTCCATCAGGTCGCCGAACACCGTGCCCTGCGCGCAGCCCGAGGTCTGCACCTTCTTCTTCAGCTTCTTCTCGTAGTTCGTCTTGCGCTTGGTGCGCACCACGACCACCGCCAGCTCCTCGTCGTAGTCGACGCCGGTCACCACGTCGTCGGGCAGCAGCATGTGCTGGTTGATGAGGTAGCCGAGCGCGAGATATTCCGGATAGTCGTTGATCGTCATCGCGGTCACGATCTCCTGCGAATTGAGGAAGATCGTGAGCGCGCGCTCGACCGTCACGCGGGTCTCGATCGCCTGCCCGGTCTGGTCGACGCCGCTGACGCGCTCGGTCAGCCGCGGATCGGCCGGGTCGGGGCGGATGATGTAGTCGTCTTTCGGTGCGGTCATCCGATCTAATGTAGGGCAGTTGTGGAGGCGGGCAAAGGCGCGGGTCGAGGAATCTAGCTCGGCAGGAACGCGCTGGCGCCGGTGACGGTGTCGGTGAGCTGCTCCACCGGTGCGCGGTAGAGGTCCTCGAGCCGCTCGCGCGTGAGCACGGCGGCGACCGGACCGTCGGCGATGCGCTCGCCCGCGCGCAGCAGATAGGCGCGGTCGGCGGCGCGCAGGGCGTGGTTGGGATCGTGGGTGGTGAAGAGGACGCCATGGCCCGCCCCGGCGAGCGTGCGCATCTCGCGCATGACCTTGCCCTGGTTGCCGAAGTCGAGGCTCGCGGTCGGCTCGTCGAGCACGACGAATTGCGGTTCCTGCGCCAGCGCGCGGGCCAGCAGCACGAGTTGGCGCTCGCCGCCGGAGATCATGGTGTAGGGGCGCGGCGCAAGGTGCGCGATCCCGAATTGCGCGAGCGCCCGATCCGCCACCGTGCGGTCATGCGCCGACGGCCGGCTGAACAGCGAGCCGTGGGCGGTGCGGCCCATCAGCACCACGCTCTCGACCGTGAAGGCGAAGGTCGGCACGTGCACCTGCGGCACGTAGGCGATCAGCCGCGCGCGTTCGCGGACGGAAATGCGCGCGAGCGGGCGGCCGCCGATCGCCACGTCGCCGGCGCGCGGCCTGAGGATGCCGAGCAGCGTCTTGAGCAGCGTGGTCTTGCCGCCGCCGTTGGGCCCGAGCAGCGCCAGCACCTCGCCCTGCGCCAGCGCCATGTCGAGCCCGCGCCCGACCACGCGGTCACTGTAGCCGATGGTGAGGTCGCGGCCGGCCAGCGTCATAACCGAGTGCTCATGACCAGGTCCGCTGCATGCCGGCGAGCAGCCAGATGAAGAACGGCGTGCCGATCACCGCGGTCAGGATGCCGAGCGGAATTTCGACCGGCGCGGCGGTGCGCGCGAGCGTGTCGATGAGGAGCAGGTAGCCGGCGCCGAGCAGCGCCGCGGTCGGCACGAGGCGCGGGAAATCGGGGCCGACCAGTGCGCGCGCGAGATGGGGCACCACCAGTCCGACCCAGCCGATGATGCCCGAGGTGGCGACGCTGGCCGAAGTCACCAGCGTCGCCGCCGCGACGATGGCGATACGCAGCGGACCGGTGGCGAGCCCGAGCGCGCGCGCCTCGTCCTCCGGCAGCGACATCACATTCAATCGCCAGCGCAGGGCCACGAGCACGGCGGTGCCGAGCGCGACCGGCGCGGCGAGCGGGACGAGGTCGGCGGCGGTGGTGGCGGCGAGGCTGCCGAGCAGCCAGAAGGTCATGGCTGGCAGCTGGTTGTAGGGATCGGCGAGGTATTTCACCAGCCCGATTCCGGCGCCGAGCAGCGCGCCGATGACGACGCCGGTGAGCACCAGCACCAGGATCGGGTCGCGCGAGCGCAGCAGCGAGCCGATCAGGTAGACGGCGGCGACCGCGAGCAGTCCGCCGCCGAAGGCGAGGCCCTCGATGCCGACCACGCCGAGCGCGAAATAGATGCCGAGCACCGCGCCCAGCGCCGCGCCCGAGGAGGCGCCGAGAATATCGGGCGACACCAGCGGATTGCGGAACAGGCCCTGGAACGCGGTGCCGGCCACGGCCAGCGCCCCGCCCACCATGACGGCGGCGATGACGCGCGGCCCGCGCACCAGCAGCACGACGTTCTCGAC
>JBAUOM010000857.1:0-7373 GCA_049579765.1 Xanthobacteraceae bacterium | reverse complement strand
GCCATAGCCTTTGATCAGCCGCGCGCATTCCGCGACTTCGAATGCGAGATCGCTCGAAAGTCGCGCCGCCTCGACCACGAGCCCGAGCCAGACATCGATCGCGCGTTGCTCCTCGCGGAAGCGGTGGGACCTGGGACGCCAGCGAGCGAGCTTGGCCAGGGCCCAGAAGCGCAAAAAGCCCGAGATCGAGGTGCTCGCGAGTTCCATGCCCCAATGCAGGCGGTCGACGAGGCCGCGCCGCTCGGCGGCGGCGAGGATGCGTCCCGCGATCGCGGGCGGCAGCAGCGAGCACAGTTCCTCGATGCCCGGCTTGAGGAACTCGGTGACCGTGAACGGCTCGCCCGCCTGCACGCCGGTCTCGGCCGCGATGCGGGCGAGCCGCGCGGGGGCGATCTTGGCTTGCGCGACGCGGATCACGTCCTCGTAGGACATGCGCACGGCGAGGTGACGCGCGGTCTCCCGCAAGAGGCAACCGCCGGCCCGCGCCCCCTGGTCGGCGGCAAGGATCGTACCCAGCCGGTCGACATAGCGCCGGGCATAGGCGATGTCCTGATAGGCGGCGAGCCGCCTGGTGCCCTCGACGATCACGTCGCGCGCAGGCGCCGGCATGGCGGCGGCGATCTCGCGCTTAAGCTCGGCGAGCGAGGCCGCCTCGCTGCGACCGCTCCGGGCCGCGACCTCCTCGATACCCGCAGCGCTCCCGCGCCGGGCCGCCTGCACCGCGTCAAGCCCGCTGCGAAAGCCTCTGAGATTCGTCTCGACCGCCTTGCCGTCGGCGCGGATCGCGGCCTCGAACGCCGCCTCAGGAATAGGCAGCCGTCCACACCCTGCAATGATCCCGAGCATCACCGCGTTGATCATGGTGCCGCTCTTCTCGGCCAGCGCCGCCATGTCGAGAAGGAGATGGTCTTGCGCCTGCGCCTTGACCGCCCCGGTCAGGCGCGCGCTGTCGTAGCGGCCGTCACCCATGGCCATCTTCTCGACCACGAGGTAGGAGCGGGTGGTCGAGGCGATCATCAAGGTGCGGTCGGGCGTGACGAAGCCGCCGGCGATGGCGCGGCCCGCCTCGAGCAGCTCGCTCGCCAGCACGATGTCGACGTCGCCGATCCCGGGCGCGAGCGCCAAGACCGGCCGCGCCGGGAGCTCGCGCCACGGCACGGGAACGAGCTCGATGTAATAGGTGGTGGCGCCGGTGCGCTGGGCGACGCCGGGGATCGAGGTCGATTGCACGGGAAAATCGAGTTGCGAGGCCGCGGCCACGATCCAGTCCGTGAGCACGCCGCCGCCTTCGCCGCCGAGCGCGGCGATCAGGATGGCGATCGGTCTCGGCTGCGGACCGCTCATGCCGGAGCCTCGATGCGGCGTCCTGCGAGCCAGCCGATGACGGCGCGGCGCAGCCGATGGAGCGCAAGGTCCCAGCGGTTGGGATTGCGGATGATCTCGGCGCGATAGAACGACGGACATAGCACCGCGGCGTGCGCTACCTCGCCGCACAACCCGCAGCCGACGCAGCTCTCGATCACGGTCGCGACCGGATCGCTGCGCAGCGGATCGGGATTCGGCTTGACCGTGAGCGACGGGCAGCCGGAGAGGCGGATGCAGGAATGATCGCCGGTGCAGATCTCGTCGTCGACGCCGAAGCGCACCCGCACCATGCGCTCGCCGCGCTCAAGCTTCACGGCGTTCTCGGCGCGCAGGCGGCGCTGGCGCACGAGCTGGCATTCGCCGTCGGCGATGATCACCTTGAGGCCGCGCTCGGGACTGCGCATGGCCTGCTTCAGCGTCTTCGTCATCTTGGCGACGGAGTAGCTGCGCACGGTACGCAGCCATTTGACCCCGAGCGAGCGCAGGGTCCGCTCGATGGTCATGCCGGTCGGGGAGCCGATGCGGTTGGCCGTGCTCGAGGGCAGATATTGCTGGCCGGTGGCGGAGGCGTAGCCGTTCTGCATGACGATCAGCACGCCGTCGCCCTTGTTGAACAGGTTGGAGGCGACGCCGGTGATGAGGCCGTTGTGCCAGAAGCCGCCGTCGCCCATGACCGCGATCGGGCGGCGCTCCATGTTGGGGGCGACCGCGGCGGCGCTGGCGAGCGACATGCCGTAGCCGAGGATGGAATTGCCGAGGCTGAACGGCGCGAAGGTCGCGAACGAATGGCAGCCGATGTCGGCGCTGATATGGGTTGGTCCGAGCTCGCGCTGCATCAGCTTGATGGCGCTGAACACCGGCCGCTCCGGACATCCGGTGCAGAAATTCGGCGGCCGCGGCGGGATGTCGCCGACCGCCACCACCGCGGGCGCCTTGTGCGCCAGCATGCTCTCGATGCGCGCGGCGACGGCGTCGGCGTCGACGCCGCCCGGCCGTGTCTCGACGATGAAGGACGCAAGGCCGTTGAGCAGCACCTCGGAGGTGTACTCGCCGGCGCGCGGCAGCGCACCCTTGCCGAGCACGCGCGTCTGGATGTCCGCCCGCCGCAGCTCCGCGTTGACGGCCTGCTCGACATAGTCGGGGCTGCCTTCCTCGACCACCAGCACCGCCCGCTTGCCCGCGCAGAACTCGCGCAGCTCTTCCGGAACGAGCGGATAGGCGACGTTGAGCACGTAGATCGGGATGCGGCTTGCCCCATAGAGATCGGCGAGATCGAGCCGCGCCAGCGCGCGCAGCACGCCGTTCGTAAGCCCACCGAGCACGATGATGCCGACCTCGTCGACATCGCCCGCGATCACCTCGTTGAGCTTGCGCGCGCGGACGAATTGCTGCGCGGCCGGGAGTCGCTCCTCGACTTTGCGCCGCTCCTGCGAGAAGATGACGGGCGGATGCGCCAGCCGGCCGTATTCGAAACGCGGCGGGCCGGCGATGCGGTTCTTCCCGGAAAAGACGCCGCGGCGATTGGCCTTGGTCTGGAACTCGCCGGTGACGTGGCAGGCACGGATGCGCAGCTCCATCATGACGGGCGCATGGCTCGCCTCCGAGAGCTCGAAGCCTTCCTCGACCATGCGAACGATGGTCGGCAGATCCGGGCGCGGGTCGAGCAGCCACATCGATGATTTCAAGGCATAGGCATAGGAGCGCTCCTGGATCACGCTCGCGCCCTCGCCGTAGTCCTCGCCGAGGATGACCAGCACGCCGCCGACGACACCGGGGGAGGCGAGGTTCGACAGCGCGTCGGCCGCCACATTGGTGCCGACGATCGACTTCCAGGTTACGGCGCCGCGCAGCGGATAATTGATCGAGGCGCCGAGCATGGCAGCGGCGGAAGCCTCGTTGGTGCATGTTTCGAGATGCACGCCGAGATCGCCGATGATGTCCTCGGCATCGACCAGCACGTCGAGCAGGTGGGATACCGGCGCGCCCTGATAGCCGCCGACATAGCTCACCCCCGACTGCAGCAAGGCCTTGGTCACCGCGAGGATGCCCTCGCCGCGGAAGGTCTCGCCGTCGCCGAGCTTGAGCGCCTGCACTTCTTTCTTGAAGGAGCGTTCCATCGCTTCGTCCTGCGCGCGAGGGAGCTACATCTATAATGGCTTTAAGGCGAATGCTACGGCCGAATGTGGCGTTCGGCGCGCCATCTCGCGGGTAGCCGGCGGCAGCCATCCCAACGGCGAAAGGCCGGAGCGGTTGCAGCCTTTTTTGGCCGGGCCGGCCCCGCCTTCCGGCTAGCCGCCTGCGGTCGTGCCGCGTATGTTGCGCGTTGCACATACGGGGGGCGGCGTGACCATCGACAAACAGGGGCCGGCAGGGCGCGAGCGTGGCAAAGCCGCGGCTCGAGCGACAAATCTCGGCGAGCGTCCGGGGTGGCGGCAGCGCTTGAGAAGCTACGTCGTCAACCAAGGCATCCAGGTGATGTGCGGCAGTTCGGGCGACGTTTCCGCGGCCGCCGCCACGGACGTTCCGCTGGTCAGCGGCGCCGCGCGGCTGGCTTGGCTGAAGGCACTCAAGGCCATGGGCGTGACGAGGTTCGTCGCGACCAGCGGGCTCGGCTACGACTTCGTTTGCCACACGGGCGATCTCGCCAACTTTCCGTTTTATTATCGCCGGGCCTATCAAGCCGAGCTCGAGCTCTGCGCCGCTTGGTTGCAGGGAGAGACCAATCCGATAGTGTTCGACATCGGCGCAAATGGCGGCTTCGTTTCGACCCATCTTGCGCAGATGCTCGCCGGGCGCGGGCCGCGGATTTATGCTTTCGAGCCGGTGCCGGCGACCTTCGCCAAGCTCGCGCAGGCGGTGGAGCGCCTCGGCTTGAACGCCTCGGTGCTCCCGATTCCGGCGGCCGTGGTCGACAGTCCCGGGCCGGTCCGCATCAGCTATTCGGACCAGAACTCGTTGCTCGCACAGGTCAGTGCCCGCGGCCTGAACCCACGCGTGGGCGACAAGCTCGCGCAGGCGAGGGGGATCACGCTGGACGAGTTCTGCGCGTCGGTGGCGGCTTTTCCGGACCTCGTGAAGATCGATGTCGAGGGCAGTGAGGCTGCCGTCCTGCGCGGAGCGCAGGGCATGCTGTCCCGGCCGGACCGGCCGGCGATCCTGTTTGAATACCATCCGGTCGCGCTGATGGAATCCGGTTCCTCGTTGCGGACCTTGCTCGACCTGCTGGCTGGCTATGCGCTTCACTACGTCGACGATCTCGGCGGGCAGAAGGTTCCGTTCGGCGATCCGATTGAGGTCGAAAGCATCGATTGGATCTGCAACCTGTTCGCGGTCCCCCTGACGCCATCCGCCACCAACCGATGGGCGGCGGTGCTAAAGCATTCAGGACGGCGCCGAGCGAGCACGGCTTAAAATCTTGCGCGGAAACGAAATCGCGGTTCAACGCGGTCGCGATGGTGGCACCGGCTCGATCCTCCAGGCACCGTCGCCGCCTCCGCCAGCAGGAGATTCCCCGCCGGCGCACGGACGACGCCGGCAGGGGGAGGTGGGAGACGCACGCCACCCCCACGATCAGATGTGAGCGAGCCGATATGTGAGCTGCATCATCAAGGACGTCGGAAGCTGCCGGTAGCGTCCACCCACGGTGATGCAAATCCGCTTGGCGGACACCGCGGACGCTCCGGTATGGCCAGGACCTGTTTTTGGTGCGGCTTGCTCACGACCATCGTGATGGCCGCTTCGATCAATATTCCGGGGCCGGCCGTCGCGGATGCCACTGGGCGACCGCAGGGCCAAAGACCCGTCACGGGCTCCGATGCTCTCCCGAGCGGCAAGGAGCCCCGGCAGCCTGCCTTGGCCTTGGGGCAGCCCTTGCTCGTCGCCATCGAAGGCTGGCTCGCGTTTCAATTCGCGCTTCCAAGCGTCGGGCTTCATCCCCGCATCGAGCTCGTGCATCCGGCCAAGATCGCGGCGTTGCGCTACCAGGGTTTCATTCCCAATTCGGGGGGCGAAAACGCGCCAGATCGCCGACCGGTGGCCGCGGCTCCGCGCGACGTCGTCGCGGTCTATTCCGACAACACGCAGACGATCTATCTGGCCGAGGGCTGGACCGGAACCACGCCAGGCGAACTGTCCATTCTCGTGCACGAAATGGTGCATCATCTGCAGAACGTGGGTGGCCTCAAATACCAATGCACGCAGGCGCGCGAACAGTTCGCCTACCTGGCACAAGACCGATGGCTCGGCTTGTTCGGCCATAGTCTCGAGCAAGACTTCGAGCTCGATGCCTTCTCCATCCTGGTGAGGACCAAGTGCATGTATTGATCCGGCCAGAACCGACGTGCTGTCAGCGAACTGCGTTGCACCGGCATGCCGCAAGCGCGCGTTTGAAGCGAAATCGCCGCAGGTTGAAGATTCCGCTCAGAACATGCGTTCGGTCACGCCGCCTTACCCGGAAGCGTCGGTCCCCGGCAGACTGCGTCTGCTCAGCATGGATCCCTCCCTGGAAAAACACCGCACCATGCTTACCAAGGGAGCGCCGGAGTCGCGGTCACATCCGTGATTGAATCCATCGCAATTGCGTAACGGGAAACACGCCGCGCACCCGCGCGAACCGGCGGCGCCATGTGGACTGCGGTCGCGCGGCGCCGAGCAGCAAAGTCAATCGCGCAGGGCCTGTTGCCGGCCCGACCGTCAACGCAGGTGCTTGCCGGCGTCCCAACCTTGCCCGGCGAGATGTTTCTCGCCGAACGCCAGCGGGTGGTCTTCGAGCGGCGTGCCGAAGGTATCGTTCCAGCGATTGAGAAAGCCGAACATCGCGATGACGCCGACGATCTCGACGACCTGCTCGTCGCTCCAGTGCTTGCGCAGCTCCATGAACATGTCGTCGGTGACGGCATTGGGCACGCAGCCGGCCGCGACGGCGACGTCGAGGGCGGCGCGCTCGGCCGCGGTGAACAGCGGACTGGTCTGGTAATTCCAGACCGCGTCGAGCTTGCGCTGCTCGACCCCGAGCTTGGCCGCGCCTTCCGCCGTGTGCGCCATGCAGTATTTGCAGCCCGCGGAGCGGCTCGCCACGTGCGAGATCAGTCGTTTCAGCTTGAGATCGACCTTGCCTTGCGGGTCCCATATCGCGGCGCTCATCTGGGTGAAGGCGCGCACCATCTTGGGGCTGCGCTGCATGATCAGGACGCTGTTTGGAATGAAACCCATGCGCTTGCGCGCGTTTTCGAACTGCTCGCTGAGCTCCTGCGTGTGCTCCGGAGGAAGCGGAGCGAGACGCGGCGCTGGTCGTGTTCGCTGGTCCATGGCGGTTCTCCTTGCGTGAATTTGAAGACGATCGCGCCGTCCGAATATGACCGCGCCGGCGGGCGCCGCCGCCGGCCGGTCAGAACATCCCGTTGCCGTTTGCGGCCTTCTCCGGGATCGGCTGGACCACATCCCAGTGCTCGACCACCTTGCCGTTCTCGAGCTTGAAGATGTCGATGATGGCGTTGCCGCGCGTGCCGGGCTCGCGCACCGCATGGACGTGCACGATCACGTAGTCGCCGTCGGCGAAGATGCGTTTGATCTCGCTGCGGTTGTTGGGGAATTTGTCCTTGAGGAAGGCGATGAAGGCCTTGAGCCCCTCCGGCCCGTCGGCGGCGCCGGGATTGTGCTGGGTGTAGCGGCTCCCGAGATATTTTGATGCCTCTTCGAAATCCTTCTTGTTGAGCGCCGCTTCGTAGAGCGCCCGGACGGTGTTCTTGTTCTCCTCCATTTGCTTGGCGTCGGCCGCGAGCGCCGGACGCGCGGCGAGCACGGCGAGCGCGGCGAGGCCGGCAATCAGCGTATGTCGGGACATGGCGGACTCCTCTTGCTTTGACGCGCAATCATATCGCGTCCTCTGGATGAATTCATAATTCATATCGCTGTCGTCCCCGCGCAAGCGCGGACCCATAACCACCGCCTCTGGAATATGGTCCCCGCTAGCGCGGGGGGGACGACACAACCAGGTTCGAGTCGTGACG
>JBAUOM010000856.1:0-3413 GCA_049579765.1 Xanthobacteraceae bacterium | reverse complement strand
GTGTGAGCCGATCGGCCTTGCGCGCCTCGATCGGATCGATGCCATCGAGACGCTGCTCGCGACGTTTTCTGGCGCGCTCGCGTGCCTCTGCGAGTCCGATCGTGTGCAATGGTCCAAGTCCCATCTGGCGATCACGGCCTTCGACGTTGTAGCGAAACAGCCACGACTTCGCCCCGCCGCCTTCGCCGACTTGTAGGTAGAGCCCTCCGCCGTCCGGATACATTCCTTTCACCTTCACCGTCTCAACGAAGCGCGGCGTGAGCCTATGTATTCGCGACCGGCTTTCACGCATCTTCTTGGCCATTAACGGCCCCATGGCTCTACCTACGTCAGGACGTAGGTTTTGACCGACATGATAGGGCAGGATGCCACAGGTAGCGGAAGCCGACAATCTTTATGAAGTGCCTGTGTCACGGGGATTTTTGCAAGATGATGCACAGCCTCGCAGTTCAACAATAGTCTTGCCATGATCGAGAGCGGGTCCTGCTGCGCACGAGACCGCCCTCACCATGATTTGATATCACTACGCTTTTTCAAGGCATGCCAATTCTTTCACAGCTTTCGAGGCGCTACCTACGTCTGAACGACGTGCCGTGATGCGTCTTATTTGACGAAAATGTCGAGAAAGCGCACATTTGCGCGACTGCGGCGGACACCCTACACATTGAGGTCGCGCGCATGGCCCGTCGCGGCAGCAATTCGTTCCGGCGCAACGACGGGATACGCGCGCTCCGGATCGCCCGCGACGGCGGTATGGAGCCGGGCATGATGGAGATCACAGTGGCCACCGATGGCGCCGTCACCTTCCGGGTCTACGGCGAGAAGGCCGCCGGGCTGATGGTGCTGGCACCGGAGACCGAGGCCGACGCGCGCGAATGGCAGGACGAGATCGCCAAGCTGAAGGCGAAGATGCCGAAGCCGAAGGGACGATGACATGGCGCGCTTGCGTCTCAAATACGTGCAGAGCTTCGGCGGCTATCACTACTTCCGCCGTCCCGGCTTCAAGCGCGTGCCGCTTCCCGGCATCGTCGGCTCTGCCGAATTCATGGCCGCCTATCAGGCCGCGCTCGGCAGCACGCCAGAACCGGTTGGTGCCAGCACGCGCAGCAAGCCGGGCTCAGTCTCGGCCGCTATTGCGGGCTACTACCAGTCGCAAGCCTTTCGCGCCCTCAGGGGCGGCTCGCCGGCTATGCGCCGGGCAATCCTGGAGCGCTTCCGCGAGGCGCACGGGACCAAGTCGATCGCGCTACTGCCGCGAAAATTCGTCGTCGTGCTGCTCGATACCATGGAGCCGTTCGCTGCCCGAAATTGGCTCAAGGCAATTCGAGCACTGATGAAGCACTGCATCGGGCATGGTTTGGTCAACGAGGACCCGACACAGGGCGTCAGGCTGCCACCGATCAAGTCGGACGGCCACCACACCTGGAGCGAGGACGAGATCGCGCAATTCGAGGCCGCGCATCCCATCGGCAGCAAGGCCCGGCTCGCGTTCGCGCTCTTGCTGTACACCGCGCAGCGGCGCGGCGATGTCATCCGCATGGGACCGCAGCATGTCCAGAATGGCGAATTGCGCGTCGTCCAGAAGAAGACCAGAAAGCCGCTGATCCTTCCCATCCGTCCCGAGCTACAGGCGGTCCTCGACGCCACGCCGATCGGTCACTTGACTTTCCTTGTCACCAAGAGCGGCAAGCCCTATCCCGCCAATGATTTCAGCGAACAGTTTCGGGTGTGGTGCAATGCCGCCGGCTTGCCGACCGCTTGTGTCGTGCACGGATTGCGCAAGGCCGCGTGCCGTCGCATGGCGGAAGCGGGTTACAGCGTCTCTGAAATTGCAGCATGGAGCGGTCACCGCACGCTCAGCGAGATCAAGCGCTACACCGACGGCGTCGATCAGGCGCGACTCGCGCGCAATGCGCTCCAGCGAGAACAGAACGGGACAAAGGCTGTCAAACCCGAGCAAATTTTGACAGTTTCGAAGGGTTAAGCCTCACGACGCGTTACAGAAAATTTTTGCGGGACGAACCGGATCAGGTTCGATGGGTTGGCTTGCCGCCTCTCAGCCCAGCGGCGCATCCGCCGGACACCCCATTGAGATTGCTGCACGGAATCTACGAATCGGTGGAGGTCGTGGCAAGTGGCAAGCGAGGATCGATGCGGAGGCGACGCGCGCCACGGCGGCGCCGGATGTCGTCGCGAAACACGAGCGGCACCGGCCGCTCGGGACGGACGCGGCCCTTGCCTATCCCGGCCGTATTTGCTGGATTGCCGCCTGCCGGCCGCGGGCCGCACGGAGGTGCGAATGGTCCCCTTCTTCGTGCAGATCAAATGCCATCTCGGCAAGTCCTACGAGGTGGCGAACAAGCTCGCGGACGCGGAGCTTGCTTCGGAGATCTACTCCACCGCCGGCGACTTCGACCTCCTGGTGAAATTCTACGTCGAGGACAAGACCGACATCGGTCATTTCGTCAACGAAAAGGTGCAGACCATTCCGGGCATCCAGGACACCCGCACCATCATCACGTTCAAGGCGTTCTGACGGAAAACGTACGACCGAGTCCTGCCGCCTTTCCGCCTAGCCACCCGTCGGCGGCCCCTCGGCCGCGCGCATGCGTCTGAGACCGAGTCGACGCTCACGCCAGAGGACGAACAGTCCGGCTCCCGCGATAATCGCGGCGCCAATGAACACGAAGATGGTCGGCAGTTCCCCGAAAAACACGTATCCGAGCAGGAAGGCCCACACCATCGACGTGTAATCGTACGGCGCCACCAGGGATGCCGGCGCCAGGCGATAGCTCTCGGTGAGCAGGATATGGGCGAGCCCGCCGCACAGCCCGACCGCCACCAACGCAACGAGCGCCGCCCAGGTCGGAACCAGCCACCCCAACGGCCAGGTGGCCAGTCCGGCAAGTGCGCAAATCAAAGAGAAATAGAACACGATCGAGGAGGTCGTCTCGGTCTGGGTAAGGCGGCGGGTTTGGATCACGGATCCCGAATTGCAGAACGCGCCGCCGATCGCAAACGCCAAGCCGGCCGTTGTGCCGGCCGCACCGGCATACGAGGCGAGGTCGAAATGCGGGCCAAGCATCACCAGAATGCCGATGAACCCGACGATCACCGCCGACCAGCGATAGACGCGCACCCGCTCTTTGAGGACTGCCGCCGACAACGCGACCGTGATCAACGGGGCGACGAAGGAGATGGCGGTGGCGTCGACGATCGGGAGTCGGGCAAGCGCCGCGAAATTACAGAACATGCCGCAGATGCTGATCAGGCCGCGTCCCACGTGGCCGAGCGGGCGCGCGGTCCTCACCGCCGCCGCAAGCTCGTTGCGCCAAGCATAGATCATCACGACCGGCAGGATGGCGAAGGCAGAGCGAAAGAACACGATCTGTCCCACCGGGTACCTTTCCCCC
>JBAUOM010000855.1:0-1606 GCA_049579765.1 Xanthobacteraceae bacterium | reverse complement strand
GCGCCCCCCTCGCCGCCGCGGCGCCGCCGGAGCGCCTGCGCACCGCACGCCGGGCCCTCACCGGCAAGGTGCACGGACGTCCGCCGTCGTTCTGCACCGGCTGCCCGGAACGGCCGATCTTCGCCGCCATGAAGCTCGTCGAGCGCGAGCTGGGGCCGCATCACGTCAGTTGCGACATCGGCTGCCACCTGTTCTCGATCCTGCCGCCGTTCAATCTCGGCAACTCCACCATGGGATACGGGCTCGGCGGCGCGGGCGCCGCCGCGCTGGGCGGCACCGGCGGCAAGCGCGCCATCGCGCTCGTCGGCGACGGCGGCTTCTGGCACAACGGGCTCGCCTCGAGCGTCGGCAACGCCGTGTTCAACAAGAGCGACAACGTGCTGATCGTCGTCGACAACGGCTACGCCGCCGCCACCGGCGGACAGGACGTGCCCTCCTCCGCCGCCGCCAATAGCATGCGCGCCACCAGGAACCCGATCGAGAAGGCGGTGCGCGGCGTCGGCGTGAAATGGGTGCGCACGCTCACGCGCACCTACGACGTCGCGCGGATGCGTGACGTGCTCAAGGACGCGCTCACCACCGCCGTCCAGGGCCCGAAGGTCATCATCGCCCAGTCCGAATGCATGCTCAATAAGCAGCGGCGTGTGCGCCCGCTCATGCGCAAGCGCCTCGAGGCGGGCGAACGCGTCGTGCGCGAGCGCTTCGGCGTCGATCCGGACACCTGCACCGGCGACCATTCCTGCATCCGGCTGTCCGGCTGTCCCTCGCTCACGCTGGCGCCCAACCCCGATCCGCTGCGGCGAGAGCCGGTGACAAAGGTGATCAATTCCTGCGTCGGCTGCGGCCTGTGCGGCGAGGTCGCGCACGCGGCGGTGCTGTGCCCGTCGTTCTACCGCGCCAGCGTCATCGCCAATCCGACGCGGTGGGACCGGCTGAAGGACAGCGCGCGTGCGACCGTGATCGGCTGGCTGCAGCGACGCATCGACCGGCGCCAAGAGCTTATGGCGTCGGAGGCGTTTTCTACGGCAAACCGGAAGTCCGCTTCGCCGGAAAACGCTGCAGTCGCGACCTGACGACGGCGATGGAGGTCCAAGGGAAGCTTCAAGTCCCCAAGCCGCGGCCGATCGCCATCGCCGTGGTGGCGCTCGGGGGCGAAGGCGGCGGCGTGCTCGCCGACTGGATCGTCGATCTGGCGCAGCACGGCGGCTATCTCGCGCAGGCGACCTCGGTCCCGGGAGTCGCCCAGCGCACCGGCGCAACCGTCTATTACGTCGAGCTGTTTCCCGAGCTCGCGGCGCAGGCGGCGGGCCGCCAGCCGGTGCTCGCCCTGATGCCGACGCCCGGCGACGTCGACGTGGTGCTCGCCTCCGAGCTGATGGAAGCCGCGCGCGCCGTGGAGCGCGGCTTCGTCACGCCGGAGAAAACGCTGCTCGTCGCCTCCACCCATCGCGTTTTCGCCATGACCGAGAAGATCGCCCTGGCCGACGGGCGGGAGGACGCCGCGGCGCTGCTCGATGCCTGTCGCGAGGCCGCGCGGCAACTCGTGGCGTTCGACATGGCGGCGCTCGCGGACGCGGCCGGGAGCGTGGTGAGCGCGGTGCTGTTC
>JBAUOM010000854.1:0-7678 GCA_049579765.1 Xanthobacteraceae bacterium | reverse complement strand
CAAATATGCGTTCAAATGATTTGCCCTCAGATTCATCAACGCCGAGCCTCCGGGCATCTTTTATGAACTGCTCGGATTGCTCAGCGTCAGTGTCTTTTTGCCTTTTTTGTTTTCGTTTTGCCTTTTGGCGCAGGGCCATATTTTTTAGGTCCGCTGGTTAGCCGTTCGATAGGTCAAACGCTTGCCGATGATGCCTTTGACTGCTTGTTCAGTACGCTCCACGTCATTCACGCCAAGCGCAACGCGGTTATTGTACCGGAAATCGAACTCCGCAAGATAGCGGTGCAGGTGCTTCTCTGCACAATGCTGATATACGCCCTTTCATGCCCGCGCTTGAAGATCGAATAGAAGCCCTCAACGGTGTTGGTGTGGATTTTGTGAGTGTAGAGAACGCCCTCGGGGAAAGTGAACTCGCGGCGAACGTATTCCTTCTCGCTATGGTTCACGGCTTCATGGCTGGCGAAAGTGTCGCCGAGAGTTTTGTACCAGTGGCTTCATCGGTCATGACGGCGGTATCGCGCTGAATGTTGGCGCGAATGATCGTCAGCATTTGCGCGTGAGTGGTCCCGTCAAGCTTCGCGACGATCCGCCACGAGTGACTAGGGTCATAACGATATTGCGAAACTGGCCGGCATAGCGGACGGTGTTCGAGTTCGCCCCCTCTTGGAAGCCAATCAGGGTTTCGTCAATTTCCACGATCTCACCTGCGCCGCCCATCGGCTCTACACCGACGACGCGCATCGCTTCGCGGATGCGGTGCGACATGAACCACGCGGTTTTCAGGGTCACGCCCAGGGTGCGGTGAAGCTGGTTCGAGCTAATGCCCTTCTTGCTCGACGCCATCAGGTGCACAGCCTGGAGCCACAGCCGCAGCGGTACGTGGCTTGATTCGAAGACGGTGCCGACAGTCACCCGAAAGGGCTTGCGGCACTGGTAGCACTTGTAAACGCCGATGCGGGTGCTCTTGCCCTTCATCTTGCCGATGCGGTCGACGCCCCCACAGTGTGGGCAAATCGGGCCAGTTGGCCAGACGCGTGCGTCCAAATAGGCATAGGCGGCCTCTTCGTCGTGGAGGTGTTTTGCATCTAAAACAGAGTTTGCTATAGCCTAAATTCCTTATTGTAAAACAATGCTGTCATACCAACTTGGGTACGTCAAGTGCTGCCAGAAAAAGATTGAAATGAATCGCAGTTCACGGGATGATTTTGCGTAATCCACCGGTTCTGTTAGAAATTGCACCCCCGGCCGGGCCGTGGTCGACCTTGGTCCCGGCCGGCGGTTCTGACCGCCTATACGAACGGCGGTAGTTTGGAGGACGCTAACGGTATCGAACCGTCCCTGCTCGGGGTTGACTGCCGAAGCTACCGGCGGTCGTGGGAACCCGGCCGTGACACCTGTACACTAAGCGTCTTAACTCTGGATCGGCGGGGCCATTCCCGCCGATTCGCTTTTCTCCCCCTCGACATAGGTGTAATTGCCCTCACCGTCGGTCACGAACTCAGGCCATCGGATTACGTACGTAGAGAGGGCCTTGAGCGGATTTTTATCGTTGCTCAAGGGACCGCTGTGCGAGGCAAGATAATCTGCAATATTGGCTCGATGAGCGGTTTTATTTGCCCTCCGAGAGAGATAGCGCCTGATCTCTTCCCTAACCCGCTCTTCTTTCGTCATTGGCACTATTTTGTAGCCAGCTTCCGTTGCCACGACGATGCCATTGGGGGCCTCATGAGCCCCCTCTACCATTTCCGAAAGCATGTATTTTCCGCGGCCCACCTTGATGATTAAGCCTTCGAGGGCGAGCCTTTTCATCACGTGGTACAGGTAGGTCTCGTGAATGCCTCTCTGGTATTCATCAAGCCTCTCGTCCTGTCGGTAAGCACCCAAAATCTGATGACCAGTGAAGCCTTGCGGGCATTCTCTTCCGATGCGCCGCGAGAGATCGCGCATGATTTCGATCGCCTTAAAATTGGCCTCTGACCGTACTCTGCGCTGACGTGCAGGCGCAGGCGCGGGGCTGCGCGGCGGCATTACCTGAGTAGCAGCATCTTCGGCATATTTTTGAACAGTGGAACTCGCGGCCTTTTTGACTAGCGGTTCAGCGAATGCTAGTTTTTGGTCAAGTTCCGCAATTCTAAGATCAATTTGGCTCTTACGTAACTCAATACCATCGCGCTCCCGGGCAAGCTCTTCACGTTCCTTTCGCCAGGAGTCCACGTCCGCCACGGTCAGCAGGGCCGTGCTGGAGTTGAGCTTCTGAAGGCGCGAAACGTACGACATGGCATTGTCGTACCGCGAGTTCCCTTCAAGGTAATTCTCGTAGGCCAATTATCAGCGCTAATCGGAGCTACTAACCCCCTCCCCGCGTGGGTACGCCATGGTCTAACATCCCGATTGTCGGCGTGAATTCTCTGGCGCCGCGCGCTGGCCGCGCCGGATCTCGCTTTTCCGCGCGGCCGACCGCATATCTGTGGTCATGAAATTTCTCGACGAGGCCAAGGTCTATATCCGCTCCGGCGACGGCGGGAACGGCTGCGCATCGTTTCGGCGCGAGAAATTCATCGAGTTCGGCGGGCCGAACGGCGGTGACGGCGGCCGCGGCGGAGACGTGATCGCGCTGGCGGTCGACGGTCTCAACACGCTCATCGACTACCGCTACCAGCAGCATTTCAAGGCGAAGAACGGCCGCGCCGGCATGGGCAAGGACCGCCACGGCGCCGGCGGCGACGACATCGTGCTCAAAGTGCCCGCCGGCACGCAGATCTATGCGGAAGACGGCGAGACGCTGCTCGCCGACCTCACCGAGGTGGGCCAGCGCGTCGTGCTCGCCCGCGGCGGCAATGGCGGCTTCGGCAATTCGCGTTTCAAGAGCTCGACCAACCGCGCGCCGCGCCGCGCCAATCCCGGCCAGCCGGGGGAAGAGCTCACCATCCGGCTGCGTCTCAAGCTGATCGCAGATGCCGGCATTGTCGGGCTGCCCAATGCCGGAAAATCGACCTTTCTCGCGGCCGTGAGCGCGGCGAAGCCGAAGATCGCCGATTATCCTTTCACGACGCTGCATCCGCAGCTCGGCGTGGTCGAAAGCGATGGCCGCGAGTTCGTGCTCGCCGACATCCCCGGCCTGATCGAGGGCGCACACGAAGGCATCGGCCTCGGCGACCGGTTCCTCGGCCACGTCGAGCGCTGCCGCGCGCTGCTGCATCTCGTCGACGGCACCGGCGAGCACGCGGGCAAGGCCTACAAGACCGTCCGCGCGGAGCTCGAAGCCTATGGCCACGCGCTCGCCGACAAGCCCGAGGTCGTGGCGCTCAACAAGGCCGATGTGCTGACGCCGGCGCAGCTCAGCGAGCAGACCGCGCGGCTCAAGCGCGCCGCCAAGAAGACGCCGCTCGTGGTCTCAGCGGCCACCGGCGCCGGCGTGCCCGCCGTCCTGCGCGCGTTGCGCAGAGCGATCGACGCCACGCCGCACGAGCAGCCTTTGGCTGCTCCCGCCGAGGCATGGCGTCCGCAGGGCTGAGGCTCTTTCGGACCTGCGTCCGCGTTGCATCGATTTGCACGCGCTGCCGACGGAGGCGGCCATCCGGCCGGCCCCTGGTTAAGACGCGGGTCAAGACGCGTGCTAAACAACCCGCAGCGCGACGATGGGTTGTCGCGCCGTCGCCCAGCCCCAGCCCGCGCATGTCCCGCAAGGCCCCTTCGCTTACCGATTTCCGCCGCATCGTGGTGAAGGTCGGCTCCTCGCTCCTGGTCGACAGGGACGGCGGACGGCTGCGCGAGGATTGGCTCGCGGCGCTGGCCGAGGACATCGCCTCGCTGCAACGGGGCAAACGCGACCTGCTGGTGGTGTCGTCCGGGGCGATCGCGCTCGGACGCGCCGTGCTGCGCCTGCCGGGCGGCCCGCTCAAGCTCGAGGACAGCCAAGCCGCCGCCGCGGTCGGCCAGATCGCGCTCGCGCGCACCTGGTCGGAGGTGCTCGGCCGCCACGGCCTCAGCGCCGGGCAGGTGCTGGTCACGCTGCAGGATACCGAGGAGCGCCGACGCTATCTCAACGCGCGCTCGACCATCGACAAGCTGCTGGAATGGCGGGCAGTGCCGGTGATCAATGAGAACGACACGGTGGCGACCAACGAAATCCGTTACGGCGACAATGACCGG
This sequence comes from Xanthobacteraceae bacterium, assembly GCA_049579765.1. GTDB lineage: Bacteria > Pseudomonadota > Alphaproteobacteria > Rhizobiales > Xanthobacteraceae > VAZQ01. Next base: position 3,526 of record JBAUOM010000854.1, on the reverse strand, counting down.
CTGGCGGCGCGCGTCGCCACCATGGCGAGCGCCGACCTGCTGGTGCTGCTCTCCGACGTGGACGGGCTCTACGACGCGCCGCCCGCCGGCAGCGCCAACGCCAAGCTCGTGCCGTTGGTCGAGCGCATCACGCCGGCCATCGAAGCGATGGCAGGCGCGGCCGGCTCGGAGCTCTCGCGCGGCGGCATGCTGACCAAGATCGAGGCCGGCAAGATCGCGACCCAGGGCGGCACCCACATGGTGATCGCGTCCGGCCGCGTCGACCATCCGCTCGCGGCAGTCGCCGGCGGCTCGCGTTGCAGCTGGTTCCTGACGCCGGCCAATCCGGTTGCCGCGCGCAAGAAATGGATCGCGGGCTCGCTCGAGCCGAAGGGCATCTTGACCATCGACGCCGGCGCCGTGGCGGCGTTGCGCAGCGGCAAGAGCCTCCTGCCCGCCGGGGTCGTTCGCATCGAGGGCGTGTTCGCGCGCGGCGACGCGGTCGTGATCCGTGGGCCCGACGGCGCCGAGGTCGGCCGCGGCCTGGTTGCCTACGACGCCGAGGACGCGGGCCGGATCAAGGGCCGCTCCTCAGCCGACATTCTTGCGATCCTAGGCTTCGGCGGCCGCACCGAGATGGTGCATCGGGACAATCTCGTGGTGGGCCAAATCTAGGCCGGAGCCAAGTCCAGGCGTGCCCGGAACGGTCTTTGCGCGCGGGAGAGGGCCGGGTTTGGTCCCGAAGGGGACAGGTCCGCCAACCCGGCGCCGACGCCCGCCCGCATAGGGTAACGCTTCCAAGCATGCAATCACGAGCGTGCCGCCGGGTTCCATGCCCGATCCGGGTTTTCCGCGGAACTGCGCAAAACACAAAAAAGACCCCGGCGCTGAAAGCCAGGGTCTTTCGCCGGATGGGTGAGGGGTTGGGGGCTGGGGGCACGCCACCCGGCGCTGAGCATTCAACGCCGAGGCGTGCAGCCGGTTCCTGCCCGGGGATTATTTTCGCGCTGCGGCGCTTCGCCGCGACGGACGCCGCCGTGACCGCGCCCGATCCGCGCGGTCGACCGGAAGTTCCACCTGGCGGCCGTCGGGAAACTCGAGATAGCGCGAACGAATACGCAACCGGCCTTGGCCTCCGCCGTGGCCCTCGACCACGTAGCGCGTGCCGACCGGAAATCGGCTGGGAAGACGATCCACCAACGAACCCATGACAAACCTCACAAACCTCACGAACCTCCCGGGGGTTTTTCCCCCGGCCGCGGCTGTAATGCCGGATCAGCGCGACAGTTCCGAGACGGTCGCCGCCACGATCGCAGATTCCTGTGAATCGCTGTGGACAAACTCGAGGGGGTGCGACCAAGAGTTCCGCAGACCGGCGGCGTCAAAGCCCGAAGCCGTTGTCCTGCGCCAAATCCCTGAGCGACGTCTCCGGCCGCGCGCCCAGGTGCTGGATCACCTCGGCCGCGCACAGCGCCCCGAGCCGCGCCGCGGTCCGGTAGTCGACGCCGCGCGACAGCCCGACCAGGAAACCGGCAGCGAAAAGATCTCCCGCTCCGGTCGCATCCACGACGCGCTCGACCAGGCTCGCCGGAACCGCATCGGTCTCCTCCCGGGTCACGACCAGGCAGCCCTTTTCGCTGCGCGTGACCACCGCGAGCTTGGCGTCGTTGCGCAGCGCGCCGAGGGCGGTATCGAAATCGGCGGTCTGGTACAGGCTGTGCAGCTCGCTTTCATTGGCGAAGACGAGATCGACCGTGCCGGTGCGGATGAGATCGAGGAATTCCCCGCGATAGCGATCGACGCAGAACGCGTCGGACAGCGTGAGCGCAACGTCGCGCTCGGCGCCATGGGCGATCTTCGCCGCCTTGAGGAAGGCTTCCTTCGCGCGCGGCGGGTCCCACAGATAGCCCTCGAGATAGGTGATCTGCGCCGCGGCGACGGCGTCGGCGTCGATATCGTTGGGGTGCAAGTCCTGCGCAGCGCCGAGATAGGTGTTCATGGTGCGCTCGCCATCCGGCGTGACCAGCACATAGCAGCGTGCGGTCGAAGGACCGTCGGAAGCGGGCGGCGTGGCAAAGGCGACGCCGGCGGCACGAATGTCGTGCGCAAAGACACGGCCGAGCTCGTCGTCCCTGACCTTGCCGATGAACGCCGCGCGCCCGCCGAGGCTGGCTACACCGACGATGGTGTTCGCGGCCGACCCGCCGGATACCTCTACCGCCGGTCCCATGGCGTCGTAGAGGCCCGTCGCGTGCGCCTCATCGATCAGCTGCATGGTGCCCTTGCGCATCTTCCGGCTGACGAGAAAATCGTCGCCGGTGCGCGCGATGACATCGACGATGGCATTGCCGATGCCGAGCACATCGAAACGAGTTGCGGCCATGCACGAGCTCCCACGCGAAAGGCGCGCGCACTATAGCGGCCGAATCCCTCGAGGCAATCGCGCCAATCCCGGGATCGCCGGCTCCGTGCGGTGATCGTCCGCGCAGGCGGATGATCAAGCGGCAGCCGAACCGTCCGGTATCGACAACGCAACATCACAATGCCACGACAGTTGCCGGAGCCCGCCTTCCTGCCGGCGTGGTGCCGGATGACGACGGCTGGACCGGTCGCCGATCGCGGCGGTCGCGGGAGTCATGGTCATGTCGCTTGCGCGCGATGTCACGACCGTGGGCGGCGCAACGCTGGCGTCGCGCCTGCTCGGCTTCGGTCGCGACATGGGCATCGCGGCGGTGCTCGGCGCCGGCGTTTCCTCGGACGCATTCCTGGCCGTCCTGCAAGCCACCAATTTCTTCCGGCGACTATTGGCCGAGGGCGCGCTCAACGCCGCGTTCGTACCGTTGTGGCTGCGCATCACGCGAACGGAAGGCGAAGCCAGCGCCAAAGGGTTTCTTCTCCAGGTGTTGCTCGCGACGTTGCTCGCAGCCGGGGCACTCGCGGCAATCGGACTCTTGTTCGCACCGGCGGTGATCGACCTGCTCGCGCCGGGATTCGACGCCGAGCGCCGCGCATTGGCGGCGGACTATCTGCAAATCGCGGCCCCCTATGTCGGCCTTGCCGGCGTGGTTGCGATCATCGCCGCCGTGCTCAGCGCAAGACGGCGCATCGGCGCGGCGGCGCTGGGCGTCGTGGCATTCAACGCCGCCTTCCTCCTGGTCCTGGCGGCGATAGCGGTTTTCGGCCCGCCGGGGCCGCCGGTGATCGGGGCGATGCTCGCCCATGCCATCGTGCTCGCGGGCATCGCGCAGCTTGGCGTCACCGGCATCGGCTTCCTGCGGTTGCGGCGGCCGTTCACGTTCTTCGGCGGACCGCAAACCCACTCCCCGCAGAACACGGCGCAATGCCGCGCGCCGACACGCCGCCGGTTCGGCTTCTCAGCCGACGCGCGGCGCTTCTTGGCGCGCGCCGTTCCCGGGCTGGTCGCCGCCGGCATGCCGCAACTGAAGCTGATCGCCGGCGCGATGATCGCATCGTCCTCGCCGGCCGCGGTGTCGTGGCTCTATTATGCCAACCGCCTCTACGAGCTGCCGCTCGGCATGGTCTCGAT
>JBAUOM010000853.1:0-13892 GCA_049579765.1 Xanthobacteraceae bacterium | reverse complement strand
GCCGCCGACGGCAAGCGGAGCGCTGCGGGACGATGCCGAACGCAACCGAGGGCGGGCATTTCCGATGTCGGGACTGATGCAGCCTGACCGGCACGTGGACGACGAGCGGCTCGCGGCCGTGTTCGAGCGCCTGCCCCGCCTGCTCGAAAGCGATCCCGATCTGATCCGCCGCGGCGCGTTCTTCGACGCCCGTTTCCAGGTCGGCATCGGTGCCACGCCTTTCGACCTGGTCGTCGCCGCCGGGCGGATCGCGTCCCTCGAGCGCGGGCCGTTCGTCATGCGCAGCTGGCGCTTCGCGGTGCGCGGCAGCGCCGAGGCGTGGGAGCAGTTCTGGAAGCCGGTGCCGCCCCCGGGCTGGCATGATCTGCTGGCGCTGAGCAAGCGGCGCGCCATGGCGCTGGAAGGCGACCTGCAGCCGCTCATGGCCAATCTGCAATACGTCAAGGACCTGCTCGCGCTGCCACGGCGCGCCGGCGCGGAGCGTTGAGGATGGCCGCGCGCATGGAGCCGATCGTCGGCCGCTACATGACGCTGCAGCTCGGCGGCCGTCCGCACCGCCTCTACTTCGAGGAAGCCGGCCGGGGCATCCCGCTCCTCTGCCTGCACACGGCCGGCGCCGACGGGCGCCAGTTCCGGCACATGATGCTGGACGAGGAGATCGCCTCCCACTATCGCGTCTTGGCCTTCGACATGCCGTGGCACGGCAAATCGCTGCCGCCGGAAGGGTGGCAGAAGGAGGAGTATCGCCTCACGACCGACGGTTACACGGAGATGATCGTCGAGTTCTGCCGCGCGCTCGAATTGGAGCGTCCGGTGGTGATGGGCTGCTCGATCGGCGGGCGGATCGTGCTCAATCTCGCGATCGAGCACGCCGCCATGTTCCGCGCCCTGATCGGGCTCGAAGCGGCCGATTTCCAGTCGCCATGGTACGACACCGCCTGGCTCGACCGGCCCGACGTGCACGGCGGCGAGGTCTGTGCGGCGCTGGTGTCCGGGCTGATTGCGCCGCAAAGCCCGGATGTCTTTCGCCACGAGACGCTGTGGATGTACAAGCAGGGCGGTCCCGGGGTGTTCAAGGGCGATCTCTATTTCTACCGTGTGGACGGCGACCTCCGCCCCCGCATCGCCGGTGTCGATACCACGACCTGTCCGCTCTATCTGTTGACCGGCGAATACGACTTCTCCTGCACGCCGGAGGACACGATGCGCACCGCCGCCGCCATCCCGGGAGCGCAACTAACGATCATGCGGGAACTGGGTCATTTTCCCATGAGCGAGAATCCCGGCCGGTTCCGGGCGTACATTCTCCCCGTGCTCGAGAAGATCCGAACCGAGATGATTGATTCCGCGACACGAGCCCGGTAGGTCACGCGCCCTCGAGCGGAGCGAGCGTCCAGTGCTCCGATGATTCCGACTTCCTTGCCCCGATGGCTAGCAGCAGCCGCTCCGTCGTCGCGCGATCGGCGAGGATCCCCTTCTCGAGTTGGCCGATCGACCGGATACCCTTCGCCGCCCGCGGATCTTTCAACATCTCCCGGAGCTTCCTCTTTTGGCGCCACTCATGAATGGACCGCCCGCCGTTCAAGATCGTCTTCCAAGACATTGATCATCTCCCTGACGCATCGAGGCAAGGTTATACCAACCCTCTCGACACGCAGCGCTACAATTTGTCCCAACTCATGATCTTGCAAAGCTCGGTGAGACCGTCGCGGCCCACCGACTCTTCCCGGCACAATTCGCGTGTATCTTGCATGCACCCAGCCGGGTCCCGGCGCCTTGCGAAGTCGGCTCGATCAGGCATATGTCGCGACGTTGCGATCGCGCGTGCAACGGCGGTCCACGCCATTGCAACTCCCTACCGATAGAACTTGATGGTGATCTCGGGGGGCTTCTTATCGGTCGCTTTGTGGATTTCCTCGGAGGGCTCGGCCAGCCGATCGGTGTCGATATTGATTCCGATGCCGCAGCCCGCGCAGGTCATGTGCTCATTCGCTTTCAGGCGCCGGATCGTCTGTTTGAGGTCATGCCCGCAGTTCGGGCACTGAAACCTGATCTCGTTGCGCTCGGCTGCGGTCATCAATGCATGCCGTCCATTTGGACGCGAGTACCAGGCGCGATGGCGTCCAATGCATCGCTCGCTCACGAGCACTCCTGATATCGCGCGTCCCACAATCGACGTCGCAAACCAGAACCCGGAGCGCTGGCAGTGCGGCATCAAAGGGCGCGTGCAGGGCCCGCATTGGCTCGGGCGCGTGCAGGCATTGGTCCTTCTTCGTGCCGATGCCCGCGCACGTTATCGTATTTGATGCCCATCGTCCATAGAACAACGACTCTCTTCGAATTGCCTGTCCAGTAAGAAGGCGCCGGATATCCATCCGCGCGACGGTCCGTCGGGTGCGCCCGCATGCTCGCGTGGACAAGCCGAAAGACGAAAGAAACATAGCGATATGATGTCCGTTCTCTTCGACCGAGCGTTCGCCGACTGGTGTCCCAATGCCGAAATTCGCATCATTCTGCGGCACCTGATTTGCGAACTTCGGAATCGAGGGACGCTGGCAACTTATTGCTCTAGTGTGGCCTTGGTTCGGAAGTCCGCATTTCGGAGTCGCCGCATGACTGATGCGGGCTTCTGAAGCGCCACACCAGCGCATGGGAGCAAAGTATCTTGGCCGTTCTCGAGGTGCGGCACACGACCGTCTATCGCTATCGACGCCCCGTGGCGCTCGGGCCGCACCGGCTGATGCTGCGCCCGCGGGACAGCCACGATCTCCGTCTCATTCAAACCAGCCTCAACTTGTCTCCACCCGGCACGGTGCGGTGGAGTCACGACGTGTTCGGCAATTCGATCGCGATGGCGTCGTTCGCCGAACCTTCGGCGGAATTGCGGATCGAGAGCAACCTGCAGCTGGAGACATACGTGGTAGAGCGGCCGGCCTTTCAGGTTGCTCCGGAGGCGGCTCGCTATCCCTTCGTCTATTCCCCGGACGATCGCATCGACCTCGGTCGAATGCTCGAGCGCCATCACCCCGATCCTGACGATCGCCTTGGCGCGTGGGCGCGTGGCTTCGTCCGCAGCAACCCAACCGATACGTTTGCATTGCTGGCCGATCTCAACAACGGCGTCGCGGCATGGACCTCTTATCAGAGTCGGGAAAGCGAGGGGACGCAGACCGCGGTCGAGACGCTCAACCGCGGTTGGGGCTCATGCCGCGACCTTGCCGTGCTGCTGATCGAAGCGGCGCGCTGCCTCGGCTTCGGAGCACGCGTCGTGACGGGGTATCTCTATGACCCTTCGGCGCCGGGTCATATCGCTGCCGCAACGGGCGCCGGCACGACCCACGCATGGGCCGATATCTATCTGCCAGGCGCCGGCTGGATTGCCTACGACCCGACCAACGGGACGATCGGGGGCGACGGCCTGATCCGCGTTGCGGTCACCCGTGACATCAGTCAGGCAGTTCCCGTTGCCGGAAGCTTCATCGGCACGCCGAGCGACTATCTCGGCATGACCGTCGACGTATCAGTGTTGCAAATCGCCTGACGTGCAAGGACCATCTTCCAGCGCGAGCGGGTGAGCGGTCACTCGCGAAGCGGCCGCGCACCCGCCGAGGTCATCGAGCTCCAATGGGGATCGAATACCGCCAGCGGATGCGCGATCGCTTTCGCGACGAACGAGAAAGCAATATGCCCCCATCGGCGCTTGCACAGAATTGTCTGTTCTGCACAATAGGTGTAATCTACCTGATCATCGGCATGCGACGCGTCGACATGCATGAGGCTTCGACAACAGAGCCTCGGCAGCGGATGGAACGGATCGCTGCCTCGCTCGCTGACCGCGGTTGAAGATATGCGGGCAACTTGGCGGCTTCGAAAAAGCGCACGGACCATGACACTGAGTTTTCCGAATCAAAGCCGCTATTACGATGCGACACGGCGGGCCGTCCGCTTCTGGGGATACGACAGCGCGATGGAGGCCGCGTTTTTCGTGACCGAAGATGCGTTGAAACGGGTTCATCCCGACATGCGATTCGACGAGGCTGGGCTGCTTGCCGCCTTCGACGCCAACCGCGACTTGATCCATGCGACCGCGGCCAAAGTCTATGCCCGCGGCCACAGAGGTTCCTACGATCTGGTCAGCGCCGATTTCTGAACCGGTCGAGATGACCGCTTTCGGTCGGGCTCATCGGCGCGTCAACGCGCCGGCACTCCAAAGAAAGTAGTAAAGTTGAACACCCAGAGAAAGACGAGAAAGAGAACGAGCACTACGCCGGCAAAGGCATGCAGCCCGTAGGGGCCGATCAGGATCCGCGAAATAGCTGCCTGCGTCACGTGCCCCCCGAATCGTTCAAAGCGCCGTAGTGGCGGACACGGTCGCAGAATACCGCGACCGACACAATGTAAATCAGGGCAAATCGGGATTTCGCGCGTATGCCGGACGAAAGGATGGCGCGCTCCGGACGCGGTCAGTGTTTGCGGCGGCTCGGGTCGGTGAGCGTCACGAGAAAAACGATCCACGCCTGCTCGCCCGGATCGATATCGCCACGCCGGATGGCCTTGGCGTGCGATGCGCGCCATCTTGCCTCCTCGCCGGGGCTAGCCCGGCGGACCCCTATATCCGCCGCGCCATCCCACAGCGGCACACCGCCGCTCGCCAGCGCCATCAGGTCATCGCGAAAGACGCGATCGCGCACGAGCCGCTCGGCATCCGGGCCGCTGTCGGCATGGAATGCGGCGATGCCCCGTCCTTTGATATCGGCAACGTAGACGGTCATGAGTTTGGTAGCGCGTGGTGCGACCAGCCGGCGTTATACCCGGCTCGGCGCCACCGCCTCCTGGTGCCACAGCAGCAGGCGCCGGCGGACGAACGCTACGCCCTTGACCAGCGCATAGCCGATCACCGCGATCTCCACAATGCCGGCGAAGACTCCGCGCGAATCGGCAAAGCGCGCCGCGGTGGTCATCGCGCCGCCGAGGCCATAGCCGCCCATGAACATCTCGGTCACGATCGCCACGATCAGCGCGATCGGCAGGGCCACCTGCAGCCCGGTGATGATCTGCGGCAGCGCCGCCGGCAAGGCGATCTGCCAAAGGAGCTCGCGCTCCCCCGCCCCCATGTTGCGTGCCGACCAGAGCAGCTCGCGCTCGACGCCGCGGATGCCCACGATGGTCGCGGTGACCACCGGAAACACCGCCTCGACCGCGATCATGGTGATCTTGGACATGTCGTACACCCCGAGCCAGAGTATCACCACCGGCAGGAACGCGATCTTGGGCATCGGAAAGCCGACCGAGATGATCGGATCGAAGAACCAGTTGGCGAGCCGGTTGCGGCAAATTCCCATGCCGAGCACGATGCCGGCGAGCGCACCGATGAGGAAGCCGCTCAGGGCGCGGTAGAGCGTGACGCCGGTGTTGATGAGGAGGTCGCCGGCGATGAGATTGCTCCAGATGCGCTCGAGCACCGCGCTCAGCGCCGGCAGCATGTAGGGGGTGAACGCCCCCGAGCGCGCCGCCACCTCCCAGGCGACCGCGAGCGCCACGATCGAGAACACCCGCGCCGCGCCCCAGCCCGCCGTCCGCGCCCAACGATAGACCGGCGGCGAAGGCTCGCGCGCGAGCTCGGCCAGCGGTCCGATGGGCACGTCGTCGCTCACGCCTGCCATCGCAGCATCCTGTGCATGATCACGAGATAGATCCGGTCGGCGATGAACCCGAGTAGCGCCACGGTGAGCACGACCGCGAACATCGCGTCGTAGATGCCGCTCGCGCCGAGGTAGCCGATGAGATAGCCCAGCCCCTCGCGCGCCGCGATCAGCTCCGAGCTCACCAGCAGTATGAAGGACAGCGCCAGCGCGGTGCGGATGCCGTTGAGCAATTCGGGCATCGCGCTCGGCACCACCACGTCCCACAGCATGCGCAACCGGCTCGCCCCCATGCTGCGCGCCGACCAGACCAGCACCTGCTCGCTCGAGCGCGCGCCGTTGAACGCGCCGATCGTGACCGGCAGCATGCAGCCGAGGAAGATCAGCAGGATTTTCGACCCGTTGCCGAAGCCAAGCCACAGCACCGTGACCGGGATCAGCGCCGACTTCGGCATCGGGTAGAACATCTCCACCAGCGGGCTGAGCAATACGTTCACCGGCCGCCACCACGCCATGAAGATGCCGAGCGCGGCGCCGATCACGATCGCCAGGAACAGCCCGGCGCCGGTCCGCCACAGCGACGCGGCGCCGTTGACGACGAGCTCGCCGTCCTTGAGGAGCTCGATCCAGGCGGAGACCACCGTGCTCAGCGGCGGCAGCGCCAGCGTGGAGACGAGACCGGTCCGCGCCCCGACCTCCCAGGCGAGTGCCAGCAGAAGCAGCGGCAGGTATCTGAGCAATGCCGCCTTCATCGAGACCGTATCATCCGATTGTGGGGCGAGAACGCCGTCATGGCACGCGTGCGCCTTGCGCCTTGATCGCTTCGATGCGCACCAGGTTCCAGATCTCGTCCACCTTATCGATGAAACCCTTGTTCTTGAAGATCGCCGGATCGGTCTTGTCGAACCTGGTATCGACCAGCGCCTTGATGCGACCGGGCCGCGCCGACATCACCGCCACCCGCTCGGCCAGGTAGACCGCCTCCTGCACGTCGTGCGTCACGAAGATCACGGTCTTGGGGGTGCGCTGCCAGATGCTCAGCAGCTCCGACTGCATGAGGCTGCGGGTCTGGGCATCGAGCGCGCCGAACGGCTCGTCCATGAGGAGGATTTTCGGATCGAACGCGAGCGTGCGCGCGATCGCCGTGCGCTGCCGCATGCCGCCCGAAAGCTGCGACGGATAGCTGTCCTCGAAGCCGGTCAGGCCGACGAGATCGATGAAGGACTGCGCGCGCTTCTCGCGTTCGCCGCGCGGAAGCCCCATGCGCTCCAAGCCGTAGAGGATGTTGGCCCGCACCGTTTTCCACGGAAACAGCGCGAAATGCTGAAAGACGATGCCGCGATCGGGACCCGGCGCGACGACCGGCTTGCCCTCGACGAGGATCTTGCCTTTCTCGGTCGGAAGAAAGCCGCCGAGGAGATAAAGCAGCGTCGACTTGCCGCAACCGGACGGACCGAGCAGCGCGATGAATTCGCGCGCTTCGACCTCGAGCGAGACGTCCTCGAGCGCGAGCACCGGCCGCCCGCTCGGCGGCCGATAGACGTGGTCGACACCCTCGATGACGATTTGAGCCATGGCCTTCCCTGGCCCTCCCCTGGCCCTCCCCTGGCCCTCCCCTGCCCGCGACTCCTCGGGCCGGGCAAGCTAGCCGAAGTGCCGCGGCCAAGTCACGCCGGCCGCGCCTGCGGCGCGCGCACGCTAGCCCACCGGCGTGAGCAACGGCCGGCCGGCGAAATGCGCGGTGAGATTGTCGATCATGAGCTGTCCGATCGCGGTACGGGTCTCGACCGTGGCGCTGCCGTGGTGCGGCTGCACGAGGACGTTGGGCAGCCTCAGCAAGTCGGGCGACGGGTTCGGTTCGCTCTCGAACACGTCGAGGGCGGCGTGGCCGAGGCGCCCCTCGGCGAGCGCCGCGATGAGCGCGGCCTCGTCGACGACGCTGCCGCGCGCGACATTGATGAGCGTTCCCTTCGGCCCCAGCGCGTCGATCACGGCGGCCGACACGAGATGGCGGGTTTCCGGCCCGCCCTTGCACGCGACCATCAGGTAGTCGCTCTGCCGCGCCAGCTCCACGACGTCGGCGACGTAGCCGTAGGGTGCGTCGGCTTTGCGGCGCGGCCCGGTGTAGATCACGCGCATGCGGAACGCCGCGCCGCGATCGGCAATGGCGCGGCCGATGCCGCCGAGGCCGACGACGCCCATGGTCTTGCCCCCGACGCTGCGCCCGAGCGGGATCGGGCCCTTGCTCGCCCAGCTGCCGTCGCGCACGTAGCGATCGGCGAACGGGATCCGGCGCGCGGAGGCGAGCATCAGCCCGACGGCGAGGTCGGCCACCTCGTCGGTCAGGATGCCGGGGGTGTTGGTCACCGGGACGCCGCGCTCGCGCGCGGCGGCGAGATCGATGGCGTCGGTGCCGACCCCGAACACGCAGATCACCTCGAGCTTCGGCAGCGCCGAGATCAGCGCGCGGTCGGCGCCGCGATTGGCCTCGGTCGCGATCCCACGGATGCGGGCCTTGAGCTCAGGACTCAACGTGTCCGGCGGGGGCCGCTGCAAGCGGTGCGTGATCGCGAACCGCCGCGCGAGCTCCGCATTGGTCGCTTCGGGAAACGAGCCGATGCTCAGCACGTCGATCGTCATGCGCGCATCAAATCTCGAAGATCTGCTTCGCCGTCTGGTGCAGGCACGCTCCCGGCCCCCCCGCCGCAATGAAATAGTTGTCGCAGATCACGGCGAAGATCGAGGGGGTCTCGTAGCCGGGATGGACCGCGAGGTTCATGTGCTCCTCGAGCATCATCGTCTCATCGGCGCGCACCAGCGGCCGCTCGACGAGGTCGTAGCCCTGTCCGTGGCAATAGAGGCGCAGCTCCGCCGGCAATCCGCGCGCGCGCATATAGTCGTCGTGGCTCCTGGCGATATCGGCGCAGGAGGTGCCCGGCTTGAGCAGCCGCAAGGTGCGGGCCTGCGCCTCCTTCATCGACTCGAAGCCGTCGATCAGCTCGTTCGACGCCTTGCCCAGCACGATGGTGCGCGCAATCTCGGTGTAGAAGCCGCCGGGACCGTTGTTCTCGATCAGTAACGAGAAGTGCTCGCCGGACGCGAGCTTGCGCGCCTGCTGATGGCGGTCGAGGAAGCGCGACGCCTGCCCGAGCCGAGCCGAGGAGCCGAGGAACAGTCCCTGCTCGCTGCCGAGCAGCCGGCCTTCGTATTGCGCCAGCGCGGTGACGTCGTTGTCGCTCATGCCGGGCCGGATCTTGCCGAGCACGCGTGCGAAGATCTCGTCCTGCATTCGCGCCGCCTTGCGGATGAGCTCCTTCTCCTCCTCGCTCTTGATCGCCTTGAGACGATCGACGAACTCGGTCGCGTCGACGAGCTTGGCCTTGCCGGCGAGCTCGCGCTCGATCCGCGCCACGAATTTGTGCGGCATGGCGCCGCTGCCGACCCAACCGACGGTGCGGCACCTTTGCCGGGCCAGCTCGGCGGCGACGAGCTCGGCCTGGTATTCGTCGGTATAGGCGACGCTGGTGAAGGCCGGGGTGAAGATCATCTCGCCGACGCCGCGGTTGACCTCGTCGCTACCGTCGAGCTTGCGGCGCGCGCCGAAGCCGCCCATGTCGACCACCGTCATCAGATCGGAAGCCGGGAAGATGACGCTGCGGGGATAACCGTTGCTCAAGGGCGTATCGGTGAACCACCGGACATAGCCCCCGAGCCAGTCGTTGTTGTTCTGCATCACCAGCACGTCGATATCGCGCTCGGCCATGACCTTGCGGGCCGCCGCCCAGCGGCGCTCGAGCTCGCGCGTGGAAATGGGATTGAGCAGCCGTTCGTCCATGTCATGCGTCCATTGCAGAGATCTATCTAGCTAGGCCCTTTAGCCCGGATGGAGCGAAGCGAAACCCGGGATCGTTCCCCGCATTCCGCCATAGCGTGTCAAAGACGCGCGGAGAAGCGCTTTAGGCTCCATGCGGGGCTACGGATGTCAGGAGATTGCCAGACCCAGCAGCGCCGCCGCATTCGTCGCCACGATCCTTTCCTTCTGCGCGGCGGAGAGCGGGGCGGTGTCGGTCACGAATTCGATCGGCTTCATTTCGCCCACGGGATAATCGGAGCCGAGCAGCACACGTTCCGCGCCCACCTTGTCGACGAGATGCTGCAGCACCGGCCGCTCGTAGACGCAGGAATCGAAATAGAGCATGCGCAGGTAGTCGATCGGCGGTTTCTTCATGTTCACGCGGGTATTGGCCTTCTCGAGGTAATTGCGGTCGATGCGGCCCATATAGTAGGGCATGTAGCCACCACCGTGCGAGATGCAGATCTTGAGCCGCGAGAACGACTCCAGCACGCCGTCATACATCAACGACGAGATCGCCATCGCCTCCTCGAACGCCTGGCCGACGCTGTTCCACAGGTGGAAGCGCTTGAACCGGCGGTCGCGATTGCCGCCGGGGTGGATGTAGACCACCGCGTCGAGCTCCTCCGCCTTGGCCCAGAATGGCCGCAGCGCGCCATCGCCGAGCTCCATCCCGCCGGCCGTGGTCGAGATCGCCACCCCCCTGAGCCCCAACTCGCGCCGGCAGCGCTCGAGCTCGGCGACCGCCAGCGCCGGCACGTGCAGCGGCAGGGTGCCGAGCCCGATGAAGCGCGCCGGGTTCCCGGCGACGGCCTTGGCGATCCAATCGTTGGTGGTGCGCGCGAGCCGCAGGCTCGTCTGCGCGTCGGCCCATTCGAGCCCCTGGTGCACCAGGCTGGCACTCAGCACCTGCACGTCGACCCCCATCGCATCCATCTTGGCGATGCGCTCGCTGAGGTCGCTCATCCGGCCGAGCACGAGTCCCGCCCGCTCCTTGATCTGGCCGCGCATCTCGTCGGTCACCCCGGGATCGGTCGGCAGCTCGGAGAAGACATTGTGCTCCGCCGCCACGGCGTAGACCTCGGGCACGATGACATGGGCGTGGACGTCGATAGCGCGGGGGCGCGTCTGGCTTGAGGAATTCATCCGGGGCTCTCGGGTCTACCACACGATACGATCGTATCGTATCATGAGCCGCGGTGAACGGAAAAATTCAGCCGAAGCGACGACCTCGGCGCAGCAGGCGAGCCGCAATCGACCGCATCACATGAGGCACGCCGCCGATGTCGCCATACAAGCTGGTCACCTATCAAGCTTCGCAAGGACCTCGGGCGGGACTGGTCGTCGGCGAGACGGTCTTCGACCTCGCCGCGGCGACCGGCCGCCCATCCTATGCGACCATGCTCGATGTGCTGCGCGATTGGGATGCCGCACGCGGGCTCCTGGCCGATGCCGCGACGAACGCCGCCGAGCGAACGCAAGGCCGTCCGCTGCGCGGTACCACGCTGTTGCCGCCGGTGCCGACGCCGGCGGGGATTTTCTGTGCCGGCGCCAACTTCACCGACCACATGATGGAGATGGCGCGGGTGCAGAACCTCGATCCCGAGCCCGATCCGCACAGCGTAGGGCTCAAGCCCTGGCATTTCATCAAGGCCACGCACTGCCTCGCCGCCGCCGACAGCACGGTGAAGCTTCCGGCCTATTCCAAGATGGTGGACTGGGAGGCGGAATTGACGGCGGTGATCGGCCGTCCCGCCCGGAATGTCGCGCTGGAGAATGCGCTCGAGCATGTCGCGGGCTATACCATCGCCAACGATCTCTCCGCGCGCGATTTCACCAAGCGACCGCACATCGCCGACACCTCGCCGTTCAAATACGACTGGCTCGGCCAGAAATGCTTTGAGGGCGCCTGTCCGATCGGCCCGTGGATCGTGCCCGCCGAGGAGATCGCCGACCCGCAGAACGTCGCCATCAAGCTGTGGGTCAACGACGTGATCAAGCAGGATTCCCACACCAGCAAGATGATCTTCACGCTCGCCGAGCAGATCGCGCACCTGTCGACGCGCCTCACCTTGCGGTCCGGAGACCTGATCCTGACCGGCACGCCGGCCGGCGTCGGGCTCGCCCGCAAGGAGTTCCTCAAGCCCGGCGACGTGGTGAAGGTGTGGATCGCAGGGGTCGGGACGCTGACCAATACCTGCGCGTAGATGGACATGGCCAAGCGCAAGCAAACGACCGGCAAGATCCGCCGCGCCACCGCGACAACGGAGCAAGCGGCGGCCAAGCCTGATGCGGATCCCGCGCCGGAGGAGCAGATTTCCTACAGCGCGCTGCCGCTGCACCAACTTTTCGAGCAACAGACGAGGCAGCTGCTCGACCGCACCGACCTCGACGAGGAGCAGAAGCAGAACATCCTCGTCGCCATAAGCTGCCCCTGCTGCGGGGCCGGCGCGATGTCCTACACGGTGAAGCTCAAGCGCTGAGGCGGCGCCGCCCTCGTCCCGTCCAGCCCCTTCCGGATGTCCCCTCCGGGGAGCCGGCGGCGCCCGTTTTTTGACCGTGGAACAGGCCCTCGCCCCGCGACTTGGAAACCGCCGCGAGATGCCCTAGATGTGCCGGCGTTGCATCGAGGTTCGGCGACCGGCGGCCCCGGCAAGGCCGGCTCGTCGCCCGCTTGCGGCGTGCGGTGCAGGCCAGTAGGTCTCTGATAGCGTTCCCAGTTGGGGGATAGTTCAACGGCAGAACAGCGGACTCTGACTCCGTTAATCTAGGTTCGAATCCTAGTCCCCCAGCCAAATCTCAGTTTTCGCCGTTTTCGCCGTTTCATTGGCCGCCGCCCGCGCTGCGACCGCCGTGGTTTTTGCCAACAGATCAAACGGTTGGCGGAAGTTAGCGACCACCTCGCCATCCTCCCAGGTGCAGTTCGATAACACGAAGTTCAGTAGACGGCGTTTTTCGCGTGGTTCCTGCCGTTCGAACAGCTTTTGGGCATTCCGCGCGAGTTCGAGAAACTGCACACCCTCATCCATGTAAGATTGGTCGGCTGCCGCGGCAGGATTGTCGCAGGTGAGGCGGTTCTTACCGCAGAGGCCTACCGCGGCGATGTGATCGCCATCACAAAAAGCGCTTTGCGTTGACAACGGGCTCGCGGTGTTCGAGCGGCTGCGGCGCAAGCGGAGCGGGCAGCGCGTCTTCCTCTACGCCTTCGACCTTCTGGAGCTGAACGGTCAGGACCTCCGGCGCGAGCCAATCGAGACCCGCAAGGCGAGGCTCGCCAGCTTGCTGCGCGGGAGCTATCCGGGGCTGCATTTCAACGAGCATCTTGCGCATCCGGGCGATGTCGTCTTTCGTCACGCCTGCAAGATGGGCTTCGAGGGCATCGTGTCGAAGCGGCTGGGCTCGCGCTTCGCTCCGGCCGCTCACCGGACTGGCTCAAGTTGGACAGGATTGGGACCGCTGCGGTGTGCACTACGTTGACCCGATTGAGGGTCCACGCAGCGGTTAAGCGGGCGTTCGGCGGCCGCCGTGACGCCATACGGTCACGCGATCACGTGCCAGTCCGTCCCTGGATTGGGAAGACCCGCGCCGCCGATCGGGGCGAGGCCGTCCATCAGCCACACCGCCGGGGTGCCGTCGTCGTTCTGCCAGAGAATGTCGGCGCGACCGTCGCCGTTGAAATCGCCGGTATCGATGGCGTGCCAGGCGGGCCCCGGATTGGGAAGGGCCGCGGCATTGCCCGTGCTCAGGCCGTCCATCAGCCACACCGCGGGGGTGCCGTCGTCGTTCTGCCAGAGAATGTCGGCGCGATTTGTCGCCGTTGAAGTCGCCCGTGGCGATGGCGTGCCAGGTGGGCCCCGGATTGGGCAGCGCCGCGGCATTGCCCGGGCTCAGGCCGTCCATCAGCCACACCGCCGGGGTGCCGTCGTCGTTCTGCCAGAGAATGTCGGCGCGACCGTCGCCGTTGAAGTCGCCCGCATCGACGACGTGCCAGGTGGACCCCGGATTGGGCAGCGCCGAGGTGGCGATCGCGCTCGGGTCGTCCATCAGCCACACCTCGGGGGTGCCGTCATTGTTCTGCCAGAGAATGTCGGCGCGACCGTCGCCGCTGAAGTCGCCCGCGGCGATGGCGTGACAGGCCGCCGATGGATTGGGAAGTGTCGCAGCGCCGATCGGGGTCACGCCGTCGATCAACCACACCGCTGGCGTGCCGTCGTCCTTCTGCCATAGCAGGTCGGCGTGATCGTCGCCGTTGAAGTCGCCTGTATCGACGGCGTGCCAGGCCGGCCCCGGATTGGGGAGAGCCGAACTCCAGACCGGGCTCAGGCCGTTCATCAGCCATATCGCCGGGGTGCCGTCGTTCTTCTGCCACAGGATGTCGCTCTCGCCGTTGGCGTCGA
>JBAUOM010000852.1:0-1605 GCA_049579765.1 Xanthobacteraceae bacterium | reverse complement strand
CCGACGACGAGGGCGGCGATGGCGAGCACGGTGATGCGGCGTTTGAGCGTCATTGCATCACGTTCGTGCTCGCGCCTGCGCCCGCCGGGAACCAGCCGCCGCCGAGCGCCTGAAACAGGCTCAAGACCGCCTGCAGCCGCGCCAGCCGCGCCACCACGTGATTGTCCTCGGCGGTGAACAGCGTCTGCTGGGTCTGCAGCACGGTGACGAGGTCGACGGTGCCTTCGCGCAGCCGCGTTTCGGCAAGCCCGAACGCCTCGCGCGAGCTGGTCACGACCAGCTGCTGCAGGCGTTCGCGCTCGGCGGAATCGGCGATGGCGATGAGCGCGATCTCCACGTCGCCGAAGCCGGCGAGCACCGACTGGCAATAGATCTTCACCAGTTCGAACTGCCGGCCCAGCGCCAGCTCCAGCCGCCCTTCCAGCAGGAAGCCGTCGAGCAGCGGCTGGCTGATGTTGACGGCGAGGCTGTAGAAGGCGTTTTCCGGCCGCAGCAGCAGCTTTAGCACGTTGCTCTGGTAGCCGCCTTCCCCGGTGAGCGAAATGGTCGGAAAGAACGCGGCGCGGGCGGATTCCACGCTGGCATTGGCGGAGGCGAGGTTGGCCTCGGCGAAGCGGATGTCGGGGCGCTGCAGCAGCAGCTCCGACGGCAGCCCGGGCGTCACCCGCGGGATCGTGAGATTATAGAGGCTGCCGCCTTTGATCACGACCTCGACCGGCGGGCGCCCGATCAGCACGGCGAGCACGGCAATGTTCTGCCGCAGCGTCTGGTCGAACAGCGGGATGGTCGCGCGCACCTGGGCGACCAGGCTCTCCTGCTGCGCCACGTCGAGCTGGGAGGCGGTGCCGACCTCGAAGCGCTGCTTGATCAGGGTCAGCACCCGGTTGGCGGCGGCGAGGTTCTGGCGCGCGATCCGCAGCCGGTCCTGCGAGGACAGTACCTGGAGATAGGCGGTGGCGACGCTCACCATGGTGGAAAGAACGACGACCTCCTTGTCGAAGCGGGCGGCGACAGCGGTCTGCTGCGCCGCGCGCGAGGCCGCGCGGTTCTTGCCCCAGAAATCGATCTCGTAGCTGGCGTTGAGCGCGGTCTGCAACAGGTTGCGTTCGGGCCCGCCGGGGTTGCGGAAACGCTCCGCGAAGCCGGTGAAATCGACCGCCGGCAGCAGCGGGGAGCCGATGATCTTGGCCTGCGCGTCGGCCTGCATGATGCGGCCGATGGCGGCGCCGATGTCGAGATTGGCGACCTGCGCCTCCTCGATCAGACCGGTGAGCTCGCGCGAACGAAATCCGCGCCACCAATCGAGCGAGGGCGGCGCCGTCACCCCTCCTCCGGCGCCGTACCTGGACGGGACGTCGAGGGCGAGATCCGGCCGCTCGGAGCTGAAAGTGCACCCGGACAGCATTTGCACCAGACCTAATCCCAAAAAGGCGACAAAGAAGGGGCGGAGGCGCGTGGCTTTGGACCCCAAAGCACGCGTGCGCCATCCGTCGACCATGGGACCGACTTTCAACGCTACCGACACCCGTGATACGGGGTATGAGCGTCAATGCAACGCACGCCTCCCCCCAGCCGCCCACCAACCAACCTGCCATACTATCAGCC
>JBAUOM010000851.1:0-1790 GCA_049579765.1 Xanthobacteraceae bacterium | reverse complement strand
CGCTGATCAAGCAATACGTCGCGCTGCTGACGACCGAAGGAGTGAAGCTCGAGTTCACCCCCGACGCCATCGACGCCATCGCCGACGTGGCGGTGCAGGTCAATTCCAGCGTCGAGAATATCGGCGCACGGCGGCTGCAGACCGTGATGGAACGCGTGCTCGACGAGATTTCCTTCGCCGCCCCCGACCGCCACGGCGAGACGGTGGCGATCGACGCCGCCTATGTGCACAAGCACATCGGCGATCTCGCCAAGAACGCGGACCTGAGCCGGTTCATTTTGTGAACCCGTAGCCCGGATGGAGCGCAAGCGAAATCCGGGGCTCTCGCCGCGCGGCACGACCGTTCCCGCATTCCGCTACGCTCCATGCGGGCTACGAATTACGGCCATTCTCATGAGCGTGGAGTCCCGGCATAGTAGCCCGGCCTGTCGGGAGGAAACCATGCGCCTGGGGATGTTCATGATGCCGGTGCATCCACCGGACCGCAGCTTCTGGAGCACGCTCGAGGAGGACGGCGAGAAGTCGGTGCTCGCCGACCGGCTCGGCTTCGACGAAGTCTGGCTGGGCGAGCATTTCTCTGCCACCACCGAACCGATCCCCTCGCCGCTGATGTTCTTCGCCGGCCTCCTCCAGCGCACCAAGCGCATCAGCTTCGGCACCGCGGTGATCAACCTGCCCAACCACCATCCCGCGATCGTCGCCGCCGAGGTCGCGCAGTTCGACCATATGAGCAAGGGCCGCTTCATGCTCGGCGTCGGGCCCGGCGGCCTCGTCTCCGACTTCGAGCTGTTCAAGAACCCGGACGTCCATGCCCGCAACAGGATGGTGGTCGAAGCCGCCGACTTCATCGCCCGCATCTGGAGGCAAGACCCGCCTTACGAGCTCAAGGGCGAGTTCTGGAACATCGAGATCAAGGACGGGATCGTGCCCGCGCTCGGCGTCGGCTACATGCCCAAGCCGTATCAGCCCGGCGGCCCGCCGATCTCGATCTCGCTCGCGAGCCCGAACTCATCCTCGGCGGCCACCGCCGCGCGCAAGGGCTGGGGCATGATCTCCGCCAACATCATCCCGACCTATTCGGTGGCGAGCCATTGGGAGGTCTACAGCAAGGCCTGCGCCGACGCCGGCGTGCCGCCGCGCGGGGAGAGCTGGCGGGTGGCGCGCAACGTGCTGATCGCGCCCTCGGACGCCGAGGCGCGCGAGCGCGTGTTCGGCGAGGAAGGCGCCAACCGTTACTTCTACACTTATATGCGCGAGGTCCTCGACCGGGTCGGCCTGCTCATCATCCTCAAGCCGCAGCCCGAGATGCCCGACGAAGCCGCGACCGTCGAAGCCATCACCGCCGAATGCGTGATCTACGGCTCGCCCAAGACCGTGCTCGACAAGCTCGTCGCCTTCCGCGACGAGGTCGGCCCGTTCGGCACCTTGCTCATGACCGGCCTCGACTGGGGCGGCCCGAACGCCGCATGGGAGCGGGAGTCAATGCAGCTATTGGCACAGGAGGTGATGCCGAAATTCCGCCAGCACGTGCTGGCGCGAGCGGCGGAGTGACCCTTCGACGTACCGTAGCCGCGCGCAAGAAGCATTCACTAAAGCGGCTCCCGCTGGTTTTGATGCAGGACAGCGCCGCGCATTCGGTGTGCTCCCCTCCCCCTTGTGGGGAGGGTTGGGGGTGGGGGTCGTGAGATCGACGCACCGACAGTGCCACACGCACCACCCCCCTCCCCAGCCCTCCCCCACAAGGGGGGAGGGAGCAGACCGAGTTTGCCGCTCGCGCTGATTCCATCTCG
>JBAUOM010000850.1:0-3463 GCA_049579765.1 Xanthobacteraceae bacterium | reverse complement strand
CAGGCGGGCTTGGTCGCGCTCGGCAAGCATCCGCTCGAAGGTCAAGGGGGCGCCGATTTCGGGCAGCGTCAGGATGCCGCACTGCTCCGCCGCCTCGATCGCATTCGCTCGCATTCGCTCGAGATTGAGGCGCACAACCTGGGCGTGACGCGTGAACACCGGCTGCAGGCGGGAGGCACCCATCTCCACCGCCTTCTGCGCCAAATAGTCGAGGCGGGCATGTTTCAGCGGCGCGAACAGGTAGTGCAGGTCGAGCGCGCCGGTCTGGGGCCGGGTGCGGCCGACGACGGTGAGCGCGAGCCGGCGTTTGCCGGCGCTCGCGAGCGTGCCGCGCCATTCGCCGTCATGCCCGTTGAAAATCAGCACGGAATCGCCGGTTTTCAGCCGCAGCACGTTGCCGAGGTAATTGGCTTGCGAGACGTCGAGCGCAATGCTCGCTCCCTCCTCGATCGGCTTGTCGAGATAAAGCCGGGGGGTGCGGAAATCGTAGCGAGCCATGGGCGTCGGAGCGACTGGGCGTGGGCGGCCGGCCATCTCCGGCCGGCATTCGGACGTCAAGCGATTACACGACCCGGCCGCGCGAAACAGGGCTTTCGGCCTGAAATCCGAAGGCCGCATCTCCTGATTGCGGGCCGGTTGACGTGCGGAACCCCTGTTTCTGCCGTGTTATCGCCGAATTCGACAGGCTGTTAATAGAGGGGCCGCAAGATCGGCCGGGGTCGAATCGGGCGGCCGGGGGAAATTGCCATATGATGTTCAGCCGGGCTCTTCCGTGGGTGCTCGCGCTCGCCGTTTTGCCGCTCTCGCCGGCTGCGGGACAGTTTGGGGGGATGCCGGGCATGCCTGGCGCGCCCGGGATGTCCCCGACCATGCCGGGAGCGCCGTTCGGGGCGGCGCCGCAGCAGCCGCCCGCCGTCTGCCAGCAGCTCCTGGCCACTCGCGATGAGGCCGCCAAGCACGGCAAGGCCCTCCATGCGGCCGGCCAGAAGAAGGTGCCTCCCGAGGAATTGTGCAAGCTGTTCAAGGCGTTCCTCGCCTCCGAAGGCAAGATGTTGAAGGGCCTGGAGGAGAACAGCGCAACCTGCGGCGTGCCGCCGGACGTGCTCCAGCAGATCAAGACCTCGCACGGCAAGGCTGCGCAGGTCGGCCAGCAGGTGTGCGAGGCGGCGGCGCAAGGGCCGCGGCCGTCCGGCCCGAGCCTGAGCGACGCCCTCGGTACCACGCCGCTGGTGCCGGATGCCTCGGCGGCGCCGAAGAAGAACCCGGGGACGTTCGACACGCTGATCGGCAGTCCGCTGGCGCGATGACCGGCGACGCCGGTCGCGTCGCCGATTCGACCGGCAACTGGGTCGACGCCTTCGCCCCCGCCTGGACGCGCCCCTATCTGCGGCTCGCCCGCCTCGACCGCCCGATCGGCTCCTGGCTCCTGCTGCTGCCGTGCTGGTGGTCGGCCGGGCTTGCGGCCGTGCGCGCGGGCACGAGCGTCGACCTTTGGCACGTCGTGCTGTTCTTCATCGGCGCCTTCGCCATGCGCGGGGCCGGCTGCACCTGGAACGACATCGTGGACCGCGACCTGGACGCACGGGTCGAGCGCACGCGCTCGCGCCCGATCCCTTCCGGGCAGGTCAGCGTCGCGTCCGCCGCCGCCTTTCTCGTATTGCAAGCTCTGGCCGGCCTCGCCGTTTTGCTGCAGTTCAACCGCTTCACGGTGGGCGTCGGGCTCGCATCGCTTGCCGTGGTTGCGGTCTACCCCTTCATGAAGCGGATCACGTATTGGCCGCAGATCGTGCTGGGTCTCGCCTTCTCTTGGGGCGCGCTGATGGGATGGCCGGCCACCTTCGCGCGGCTCGATCCGCCCGCGTTCCTGCTCTACGCCGGCGCGATTTCCTGGGTAATCGGATACGACACCATCTACGCCCATCAGGATCGGGAGGACGACGCGCTGATCGGCATCAAGTCGACGGCGCTGCTGTTTCGCGAGCGCACCAAGCCCATGCTCGCACTGTTCTATGCGCTGGCCGTGCTGTTCATTGCGTGGGCGGGGTGGAGCGCGGGAGGAGGTCTCCTGTTCTCGCTCGGCCTCATCGCATTCGCCGCCCATCTGGCATGGCAGATCCATCGTCTCGATATCGACGATCCCGTGAACTGCCTCGCGGTATTCAAGTCGAACCGCGATGCCGGACTGATCCTGTTCGCCGGGCTGGTGCTGGATGCATGGGGCGGACGGCCATGATCGGCACCCGAACGACCGACCTGGTCGTGAAAGCCGAAAGCCGCAACGATCGACGTCACGACCTCTGGCCTCGATGTGCCCGGAGCCGCGCGCCCAGGCGACCGCGCCAATATGAGCACCCAGCAGCGCTGGGACTCGGTTGGCCGACGGCTTGGCGCAATATGACGGCGCGCGATCAGGCGCCTGGCACGCGGCGGGCGAAGAACTCGGCCTGCAACCGCCAATGCGCGCCGTCATCGGGCGAATGCTCGCCGAGCCAGTGGAACGAATCGGGCGTGATCTCCGTGAAGCGCCAGCGCACTGCGGCGCCATTGTCGTCCCTTCCCTCCTGCACGATGTCGCCGCCGCGGGCGCGGCCGACCTGGCGGCGATAGAGCTGCTTCAGCGGATCGCTCCAGAGGATATGCCAGGCGTCGATGCCGGGATCGTAGACCCGCAGCGTCGTGCCGTAGAAGAATCCCCGCAGGATCCACACGTCCTGAATGGCGCGGCCTTCCAGCACCCAGCCGAAGTGAATTTCGCCGCGGCCGCTCTGCTTGCTGCCGTCGTCGCCGTACACGACGCCGTCCATTTCCCAGCGTCCCACCAGCCAGCCGTAAAGGCCCATCTTTTCCGCGCGGTCGGATGCCGGGCGATCGGCATGAAGCGCAGCGATCAACGAGGAGGCGGCAGGTGCGTTCATGGTCGGAGCCTTTCGCATGTCGGGGATGCCTCCCGTAGGCCGCTCCATCCTGCGCCGCTTGGGAAAAATTGCTATTTTGCGGCATGGCATTGAAGTTGCGCCTCTTGGGGTCGGGTCCGGGCTGGAGCGTCAGCGACGTGGTGTGCACCGCCGGGCCGCACGACCGGCCGTTCGAAGAACGGCATCACGCCGCCTGTATCGCCGCGGTGACGCACGGCACGTTCCAGTACCGATCGAGCCGCGGCTCAGCCGTGCTTGCCCCGGGCGCGCTGCTTCTCGGCGACGAAGGGGCCTGCTTCGAATGCGGTCATGAACATGCAACCGGGGACCGCAGCCTCGCGTTCCACTTCGCGCCCGAGCACCTGGAAGCGATCGTGGCCGCGGCGCCGGGCGCACGGCGGACGGCATTCGCCGTTCCGCGCCTGCCGCCTTTGCCGCCGCTCTTGCCCTTGCTCGCTGCCGCGGAGGCCGCCTGCGACGACGGCGATGTGCAGGAGCTCGAAGAGCTGGCGCTGCGCCTCGCCGGCGCGGTGGCCACGGCATTGGCC
>JBAUOM010000849.1:0-8763 GCA_049579765.1 Xanthobacteraceae bacterium | reverse complement strand
TGACGGCGATCGCCTTGAGCTTCGCGCTGCTGGCGGTCGCATTGAAGTCGATCCCGTTCGGAACCGCCTACGCCATGTGGACCGGCATCGGAGCCGCCGGCACGGTGATCGTCGGCATGGCGGCGTTCGGCGAACCGGCGGACCCGCTGCGTGTGAGCTGCCTCGCCATGATCATCGCCGGCATGGTCGGCCTCAAGCTTGCCTCCGGCCATTGAACCCCGCCGCGTGACGGCGCGTCGGGCTGCGGCTGCCCGCGCTCGACCGCTGCTTCGACCGCCGCAGATCGATCGCACGCAACCGGCGCGCGGTTTTCACGCAGCTGTCGCAGGAGTGTCGGGTCTTTGTCAGACGGCGCGGGCAGCTTCCGCCGCGTGATTCGACGGCGGAGGCCCGATGGCCGTCATTTTGCGCGCTGGCGCGCCTGAACGCGCCCTGACGCGGCGTCGGTTCTTGACGACCGCGGCATCGGCGGCCGTCGCCGGTGGCGGTAGCGGTTGGTCGAAGCCCGCGCTCAGCCGCGCCGCCGACCGGCCGGTGATTACCCACGGCGTCCAGTCCGGAGATGTCTCGGTCGATTCCGGCATCGTCTGGGCCCGCGTGGACAGGCCCGCACGCATGCTGGTCGAAGTCGCCACCAGCGACAGCTTCGGGACGATTCGCAACGAGGTGTTCGTCGATGCGCTGCCGGAGACCGATTTCACAGCCAAGGCGCTGATCGAAGGGCTGCCCGCCGGACAGGACATATTCTATCGCATCCGCTTTCAGGATCATTCGTTCCCCACCGTGTTGGGAGCGCCGCAGGTCGGGCGCTTCCGCACGGCGCCGAGCGAGCGGCGTACGGTCTCGTTCGTGTGGTCGGGTGACACCGCGGGTGGCGGCTGGGGCATCGACGAGGCGCGTGGGGGCATGCGCACCTATGCGACCATGTCGCGATGTCGGCCGGACTTCTTCGTCCATTCGGGCGATCACATCTATGCCGACTGTCCGATTCAGGCGGAGCAGAAGCTTCCGGATGGGGCGGTGTGGAAGAACGTCGTCACCGAAGAGAAATCGAAGGTCGCGCGGACGCTCGCGGAATTTCGCGGCAACTACAAATACAATCTGCTCGACGCAAACCTGCGCGCCTTCAATGCCGACGTCCCGATATTCGCGCAGTGGGACGATCACGAGGTCACCAACGATTGGTGTCCGGGCGGGGCGCTCGGCGGGGGCGGCTACGTCGACGAGAGCGTGCTCAAGCTGGTCGCGCGCGGATGCCGCGCCTTCCATGAATTCATGCCGATGCGGGAAACGCTCGCCGAAGCCGGGCGGATCTATCGCAGGATCGCCTACGGCCCGCTGCTCGACGTCTTTCTCCTCGACATGCGCTCCTACCGGACGCCCTACGGGGCGGACGGCGCTCCCGCCGCCATCCTCGGAGCGACGCAGCTATCCTGGCTCAAGCGCGAATTGATGCGCTCGCAGGCGACCTGGAAGGTCATCGCCGCCGACCTGCCGATCGGCGTGGTCAGCGCCGACGCGGTCGCGCAGGGCGACGGCGCCCCGCGCGGCCGCGAGATCGAGATCGCCGACCTCCTCGCCTTCATCAAGCATGCCGGCATTCGCAATACGGTGTGGATCACCGCCGATATGCACTACACCGCCGCACACTATTACGACCCGAGCGCGGCCGTGTTCCAGGACTTCGAGCCGTTCTGGGAATTCATTTCCGGTCCGATCCATGCCGGCACCTGGCGCCCGCAAGCGCTCGACAACACCTTCGGTCCCCGCGCCCTTTTCCAGAAGGGATGCAGCAAGGATCAGCGCGACGACCTGGCGCCCTGCTTCGGGCTGCAATTCTTCGGCCACGTGGCGATCGACGGCGCGACCGAAGTCATGACCGTCACGCTCAAGGACGTCGAAGACCGCGATCTCTGGTCGATCGAGCTTCAGCCACGGATGGAGAAATGGTCGCGCGGCTCGCACTCCGTTCGCGGCTGACGGGCGCGGGTTGTTTGCAAAGTCGAGCTTCCCGAACGCAGCGATCACCTCGATGTGCTGCGACGTGCGGGTCCGGGGCGACCCGTCAGGTAGCGATCTTGCCGCCACCGCGCTTGGTGATGGCGACTACCGACGGTCGCGGCGGCATGCCGGGCTTGAAGTCCGGCCAGCGGGTCGAGGGGTCCTCGAAGTTCGATATGCGGCCGAATGCCTTCCACTTCGGACCGTCGTCGCCGGGATGTTGGACTGCGACGAACAGCGTCTCGTCGTCGGGCGTGAATGCCGGCCCGCACATCTCCGCCCCGGCGGGGCAGCGAAAGAACAGTTTCGAGGTGCCGCGGGACTCCCCCTCTGTCTCCAGCCCCCACAAGCCGTCGGAGCGGCCGGTCGCCTTGTCGGAATTGCCGTCGGTCGCAATCCACAGCCGACCTTCGCCATCGACGGCGATCCCATCCGGCATCCCGAACCAGCCGTCCTTGCTGGTGGCGGAAGAGAAGCTGGCACCGACCGCCGCGACCGTGGGATCGCCGCACTTGACCAGGATCTCCCAGGTAAACCTAGTCGCGCCGTGGTCGCCGTCCGGTGGAGTCATTTCGATGATGTGCCCGAACTTGTTGTCCGCGCGCGGATTGGCGGCGTCGACCTGGTCTTGTTTGCGGCGCGAATTGTTGGTGAGGATGACGTAGACCTTGTTGGTCTTGGGGTTTGCTTCCACGTCTTCCGGCCGATCCATCTTGGTCGCGCCGAGGAGGTCGGCTGCGCGCCGCGTCTCGATCAGCGCGTCGGCTTGGCTGTCAAAACCGTTGGCCGCGGTCAGCGGGCCTTGCCCATGAACCAACGGCAGCCATTCGCCGGTACCGTCCGCATGATACTTGGCGACGTAGAGCGTGCCGTCGTCGAGCAGGTTCGCGTTGGCGAGACGATTGTCGCGATCGACCGCGGCGCGGGTCACGAACTTGTAGACGTAATCGAAACGCTCGTCGTCCCCGGTATAGATGACGTAGCGGCCGTCGCGATTGATGATTCCGGCCGCGCCCTCGTGCTTTACCCGGCCGAGCGCGGTGCGCTTCTTCGGCGTCGAGGTCGGGTCGAATGGATCGATTTCCACGATCCAGCCAAAACGATTCGCTTCGTTCGGCTCTTTGGTCACGTCAAAGCGATCATACCACTTGGCCCATGCATACCAGTTGCCGGGCGCGCCATAGCGCTTGAAGTTTTTCGCTTCGGGATGGTTGTCCGCGAGCTTGCCGCCGAAATAGCCGTGAAAGTTCTCCTCACAGCTGAGCCAGGTCCCCCACGGGGTGAGGCCGCCGGCGCAATTGTTGAGCATGCCGAGCGCGCGGCGGCCGCTGGGGTCGGCCGTGGTCTTCATGCGCGGGTGACCGGCAGCCGGACCGGTGATTTCCATTGCAGTGTCGGGATCGATGCGGCGGGCATATTTCGAGCCGGCCACCACCCACCACTTGCCATCGTCGCGCCTGATCTCGATCACGGTGCCGCCATGGGCGGCCATCTCGATGTCGACGAGGTCCTTGGTCATCTTGGCGAAGTTCTGCTCCTTCGCCATCTGGTCGGCGCCGATGCCGGGGAACAT
Organism: Xanthobacteraceae bacterium; assembly: GCA_049579765.1. Taxonomy (GTDB): domain Bacteria; phylum Pseudomonadota; class Alphaproteobacteria; order Rhizobiales; family Xanthobacteraceae; genus VAZQ01. Next base: position 5,189 of record JBAUOM010000849.1, on the reverse strand, counting down.
CAGCTCCTCGTTGGTGTATTCGTGGTTCACCACCAGGAGGCCGTGACGGGACGGGTTGGCCGCACCGGGCATCGACAAGTAGCCGAGGAAGTCGTTGTTGTAGCCGAACCGCAACTTCTGGCCGGCCGCCGTCTGCGTCATCGGATCGAAGGCCGACGCTCCCGGCAATACCGGATCACCCCAGCGGATCAAGACGTCGGCATCGTAGCCCTCGGCGACATGATGCGTCTCATCGACGCCAGCGGCGACTTCCTCGAAGCGGTAGCGGGTGCCGTTCTGAGCCTGCGCCCGCCCGGCGGCGGCAATGGCGAGCGGGCTCACGGTCGCGGCGATCGCGGCCACGCCGAGCGCACCCTTGAGGAGGTCGCGGCGATGGAAGCGGGCCGCAATGACGTCGCCGATGGTCGGATTGCCGGTCGGGTTGCGTCCTATATTCTCGGACTCTTCAAAGGCTTGCGCGCGGGTCAGGGGCGTATGGGTCATGGCTTTACCTGGGGCGGCCCGGCGATAGCGGGCTGTCGATATTGGAAGGATTTTAAGCGCTAGCATCCTGCAATGACGCTTGCATGACGCCTTTCGCCTCGGGTGACGCAGATTTTGCTCGCTGGCTCCGGCCCGTTTGGATGCTCGCGGCCGCCTTCCCCGCCGACGTGCGCGCGCGGTCGGTCGCCAATTGACCGCTTGCGCCTTTGCGCCCAGATTGCCTGATAAATATGCGATCGAGAACGGCGCGCACGACGGAAGAGCACGCGTGATCATCGACTGGCATTCGCACATCTACACGCCGGAGGAAGCGGCGGACGACCTCGGCACCTTGGACGGCAGGCACGGCCCGAAATGGGGCGAGCGCGGCTGCCCCATGGTGCTGGAGAATTTCCTCGACGCGCACTATCGGAACGGGATCGACATCAGCGTGGTGACGAACGCCGCCCACTATCTGCGCGGCAAGGCCGATCACGAGGAGCTGCCGGCGGTCCAGAAGTGGACCGACTACGCCGCCGAGATCCAGCACCGGCACGAGGGCACGCTCTATTCGTTCGCAACTATCCTGCCTTGCGGCGGGGCGGCCTTCGTCAAGGAGGCCGAGCGGGCGATCCGCGAGCTCGGCCTCAAGGGCATCTTCATCCATTCCAGCCACAAGGGTCATTATCCCGACGACGACGAGGCGCGTCCGTTCTGGGAGCTGGTGCAGGAGCTCGACGTGCCGGTGATGATCCATCCGCCGCATCTCGGCTTCGGCGAGGAGCGGATGAAGGAGTACCGGCTCGCCTCCAGCATCGGACGGCCATTCGATTTGTGCCTGGCGCTGGGGCGGCTGATCGTGCGCGGCATCCTGGAGGACTTCCCGGGCGTCAAGATCGTGGCCTCGCACGGCGGCGGCGGCATCTGCGAGACCATCAGCCGGATGGATTATGCCTATGAATTGCAGGAGGAGGCGTTCTTCCTCGGCTCCTATGCGCCGATGAAGATCAGGCACCCGCCCAGCCACTACCTCAAGCGCATGTATCTCGACACCGTCACCTACAATCCGCCGGCCGTGAAGATGGTGCTGGATTGGATGGGGCCTGACCGCGTCGTCTACGGCAGCGATGCCCCACCGCTGACCTCGCTCAAACCGCGCGCCATCAAGCTGATCAAGGACCTCGACCTGCCCGACGCCGAGCGCGAGGCGATCTTCTGGGGCAATGCCGCGAGATTGCTGAAGCTGCCGATCGCTCCCCTCGCCAAGGCGGCGTGAGGAAAAGGCCGACGCCGCAATAGGCTGCGAGCAAAACCAGGCGTGCCGCGACGGGCGCGGTCGCGCGCCGCCGCGCGAGTTGACGAACGGGCGTCGCGTCCCTAGTTTCCGGCCAACTTTGCCACCTGAAACCGGCGCGGCCGCGCCCACCGGAACCGAGTCATGAAAGTCCGTAACTCATTGAAATCCTTGCGCAGCCGCCATCGCAACAACCGCCTGGTCCGCCGCAAGGGACGCGTCTATGTGATCAACAAGGTGCAGCGCCGCTTCAAGGCGCGGCAGGGCTGAGCGTCGGCCCGACGCGCCGCGCCGCACGACTGCCCTCACAAATCTTGTCTTTATTGTGCCGCGGTGGACGCGTAGCTTTAATACATGAATCGCCGAATGCTGCCTTTCGTCGCTATCGCCGTTGGTATTGCGGCAGGGGTCTGGCCGGCGCTGGCGGAATCGATCAATCCCGAGCCGCCCAAGCCGATCGGGCCGCCGAGTACGCTGCCGCGCACCCAGCGCGGTGACAAGGCGCACAATCTCGACCGCCTGTTCGAGGCGCTCAAGGTCGCGCCCGACGACGACAGCGCGAAATACGTCGAGAACCGTATCTGGGCGATCTGGCTCGCCTCCAATAGCGATACCGCCAATCTGCTGATGCAGCGGGCGAAAATTGCCGCCGACAGCAAGGACTACGATCTCGCGATCAAACTGCTCAACGTCGTGATCGACATCAAGCCGGATTTCGTCGAAGCCTGGAACCGGCGCGCCACCGTGTACTACACGAAGAAGGACTTCGGCCGGGCGCTCGCCGATATCCACGAGGTGCTGGCGCGCGAGCCACGCCATTTCGGCGCGCTCTCGGGCCTCGGAATCATCTTGCAGGAGTTCGGCGACGATAAGCATGCGCTCGAGGTGTTCCGCCGCGCGCTCGCCATCAACCCGCACCTGGAGCGGATTCCCGATCTGGTCAAGAAGCTCTCCGACAAGATCGACGGCCGCGATATCTGATCTCGCACATTGTAGATCGTAGGGTCGGCGCGGCCACCAACGCAAGGTCGCGGGCAGGCGACTTGGCCCACCCTACAGGGCGGCGGTCATTGTTTCGTCGCGTCGGCGGCCACGAAAGCGATGCGCAGCATGTTGGTCGCCCCGGGCGTGCCGAGCGGGACGCCGGCGACGATGATGACGCGCTGGCCCGGTTCGGCGAATCCGTCCTTGCAGGCGAGGCGGCAGGCGCGTTCCACCATGTCGTCGAGATCGTGGGCGTCCTCGGCCACGATGCAGTGCACGCCCCAGACCAGCGACAATCGCCGACCGGTGGCGACTCTGGGAGAGATCGCCACGATCGGAGACGTCGGTCGCTCGCGCGCCACCCGCGATCCCGTCGAGCCGGAGCTCGTCCAGCAGATGATGGCCGAGAGGTCGAGCGTCTCGGCGATCTGGCGCGCCGCCGCGGCGATGGCGTCGGCACCGGTCGCCTCGGGCTCGGTGCGCTGGGCGTGCATGATGGTGTGGTAGATCGGATCGCGTTCGACCTCCTCGGCAATGCGGTTCATCGTGGCGACCGCCTCGACCGGAAATTGCCCGGCCGCGGATTCCGCCGACAGCATGATCGCATCCGCCCCCTCGAAGATCGCGGTCGAGACATCCGACACCTCGGCGCGGGTCGGGACCGGGCTCGCGATCATGGATTCGAGCATCTGGGTCGCGACTACCACCGGCTTGCCGGCGCGGCGCGCCGTGCGCGTCATCTGCTTCTGCAGGCCAGGCACCTTTTCCAGCGGCATCTCGACGCCGAGATCGCCCCGCGCCACCATCAGCGCGTCGGCCAGATCGATGATCTCGCCGAGCCGGTTGACGGCCTGGGGCTTCTCGATCTTGGCCATGACCGCGGCGCGGCCGCGCGTGATCTTCTTCGCCTCGGCGATGTCCTCCGGCCGCTGGATGAAGGACAACGCGACCCAGTCGATATCGGCATCGAGCGCCGCTTCGAGATCGGAATGGTCCTTTGCCGTGAGCGCCGAGAACGGGATCATGGTGTCGGGCAGGCTCACGCCCTTGCGGTCGGACAGTTTGCCGCCGACCTCGACGCGCGTGAGAATGCGCGTCTTGTCGGCCTCGATGGCGACCAGCCTGATCTTGCCATCGTCGAGCAGAAGGGTATGGCCGGGCGCGATTGCCGCGAAGATTTCGGGATGCGGCAGGTGCACGCGCGTGGCGTCGCCGGGCGCGGGATCGGCGTCGAGAGCGAAGGTCTCGCCTTTGGTCAGCGCGACCGGACTGGCGGTGAAACTGCCGACCCTGAGCTTGGGACCCTGGAGATCGACCAGGATGCCGATCGGCCGGCCGTGCTCGGTTTCGACCGCGCGGATCGCCGCGACCAGCTCGCGCATGCGCTCGTGCGTCGTGTGACTCATGTTGATGCGGAAGACGTCGGCGCCCGCCTCGAACAGTCTGGCGATCGCGCTTCGGTCTGAGGAGGCGGGGCCGAGAGTCGCGACGATCTTGGTCCGGCGCAGACGTCGCATCAGTTGCGGCTTCGGGGCGGAGGCGTCGGCGCGCCCGGCCGTCCGACCGCCGGCGGCGCCTGCAGCATCGGAACGCGCGATTGCAGGGGCTGCATCGGCGCCTGGTCGGCCGACTCGGTGAGCTGGACCGTCCACGACGGCTGATCGCCGGTATCGACCTCGAAGAAGCCGGTGCGATCGTAGCCGCGCGCCAGGCAGTCTTCGGTGCCCCGGATGGTGAACTCCTTCTCCCGCGTACACATGAAGGCTTGGCCGGACCACTCGCCGCCGCGATCGTAGTCGACCGCATAGATGTAATAGAAACGGGCGACGAGGGCGCCGCGCAGCACGGTCTCGCAGCTGCGGGCGGAGATGTTCCACCAGCCCTCGGTGGTCCAGCCTTCGTTCTCCTTATAGCCGATCGCGATCCCGACCCGGTTGCCGGTGTTGTTGCAAAGCCGGAAATCGGCGCTGGCCGGTCCCGCCGTCAGGCCGAGTGTAGCCGCGATCGGTATCGCGCAGCCAAGCGCTGTGGTGCCGGCCAGGCGACGCAGGAAGGGAATTTCAGTCCTGGTATGCCGGTCGTTCATCCGTCCCGCATTCCAATCCGCCCGCCGGTCCGGATATCGATATCGCGTGATCGTCTACGGGCTGTCAACGAGGATGGCCCGGAAGTCGTTCACGTTGGTCAATGTCGGTCCCGGCGTCAGCAGATCACCGAGTTTTCCGAAGAATTCCGTCGAATTATTGTCTTCGAGAAAGGCGGCCGGATCGAGGCCGAGACGGCCGGCGCGCGCAAGGGTGGTCTCGTCGATGAAGGCGCCCGCCGGGTCCTCAGGCCGTCCAGCCCCGCCATCCGTGCCGTCGGTGTCGCCCGCTAGCGCTGCGATGCCTTCCGCGCCCGCGAGCGCGATTGCCAGCGCCAGCGCATATTCCTGGTTGGGGCCGCCGCG
>JBAUOM010000848.1:0-8677 GCA_049579765.1 Xanthobacteraceae bacterium | reverse complement strand
ATCGAGAGGCGCCGCAGCAGGGAGACAGGATGAAAGCCCGCGTCACCGTCACGCTGAAGTCCGGCATCCTCGATCCGCAGGGAAAGGCGATCGAAGGTGCGCTCAAGTCGCTCGGCGTCGCCGGCGTGGCGAGCGTGCGGCAGGGCAAGGTCTTCGACATCGAGCTCGAGGGGGGCAACCGCAAGGAGGCCGAAGCCGCGCTCAAGCAGGCCGCGGACAAGCTTCTCGCCAATACCCTGATCGAGAACTACGACGTAAAGCTGATCGGCTGAGGATGGATGCAGTGGCGGGGGTGACTGACGAAACGATGTACGAGGTGCCGGCATGAGATCCGCGGTCCTGGTCTTTCCCGGCATCAATCGCGAGCGCGACATGGCGCGTGCGCTCAAGCTCATCGCGGGCCGCGCGCCGGCCATGGTCTGGCACGCCGACACCGCGTTGCCCGCGGGCACCGACCTCGTGGTGGTGCCGGGCGGCTTCTCCTATGGCGACTATCTGCGCTGCGGCGCGATCGCGGCGCGCGCGCCGATCATGGACGCCGTGCGCGCCCACGCCGGGCGGGGCGGGCTCGTCCTCGGCGTCTGCAACGGGTTCCAGATCCTGTGCGAGGCCGGGCTGCTGCCGGGCGTGCTGATGCGCAATGCGGCGCTGAAATTCGTCTGCCGCGACGTGTATCTGCGGGTCGAGCGTTCCGACACGCCGTTCACCCGCGGCTACAATGCCGGTCAGGTGATCCGCGTGCCGGTCGCGCACGGCGAAGGCAACTACGTTGCCGATCCGGCGACCATCGCGCGGCTCGAGAGCGACGGCCGGGTGCTGTTCCGCTACGCCGCGCCGGACGGCACGCTCGATCCCGCCTGGAACGTCAACGGCGCGACCAACGCCATTGCCGGCCTGCTCAACGACGGCGGCAACGTGCTCGGCATGATGCCGCATCCGGAAAATCACGTCGAAGCGGCGCTCGGTGCTACCGACGGGCGAGGTCTGTTCGCCGGGCTGGCCGATCACTTCAAGCAGGCGGCGTGAGCGCGGGCGCCGGTCGGCCGACCGCCCTTCACCTCGCAGCAGGAGTGCGAAATTTTCGCCGGGCTCGCTCGACTCAATGCATGGTTGTGCCATATGTTGCTGCGGGACGCGGGGCGATATCCATGCGACATGTCTTGATCGTTGCGGCGACCGCTTTCGCGCTTGCGGGATGCGCCAGCTCCGGGCAACTCGCCGGCTTGGCGACGCGCGGCCCGACGCCGGACCGGCCCGGCACGAAGATCACCGTCCGCAACCCAAACACCGCCAAGTGGATGGCCATCCAGATGCCCGGACGGTCGAAGGGAACGCCGATGTGGGTCTGCCGCCCGCTCGCCTGTGCCAGCGGTCGGGCGGCCGTTGCGGCGGAGAGCTCGCCCAGCCCCACCAGGTCCCCGGATCGAAAGGCATTGGAAAAGGCGGCAAGCCTGCTTGCCGTTCAGACTCGCGCGCAAGACATGATGATGGACGCGGCGTCCGACGGCGACGAGCGCATTGCGCCGCTGTCCAGTCGCGTCACCGACATTCGCGGTTATCCGGCGATCGTTGCCGAGTCGAAACGGACCAACCGTGGCAAGGCGAGCTTCGTCATGCGCGGCGAGTTGTTCGTTGGCCTGATCAAGGTGCGGCTGGTCTCGAGTTCGGCGGACCGGGCGGAGGCCAGACGCAACTTCGATGAATTCGTTGCCGCCATGGAAATCATCGACGTCGCGCCCGGCGAACCCGCACCGGCTTCCGAGACGCCGACGCCTTCCGCGCTCGGCGCGCCCGACCGGACCTGAGCGCGCCCCGGTCTGCGGGTTCACTTAAAGTGCGCCCCATAACATATTGTCATCGTTTTGTCTTTCGTCCGCGCGTCATCGCCGTGTCATGCCTGGATGATGCTGTGGACCCGCTGCTGTGAAGGATTGCCGCCGCGCGCCCAGCAATGACATCTAGGGCCATGACACCCAAACCGCCGGCAAGGGCACGCCGGAAGCGTCCCGCGCCCAAGACCGCCAAGCGTCGAAACGCCAAGCGTCGAAACGCCAAGCTCGAGAGCGGCAAGCCTCGGAAGGCTGTTGCCGCCGGAAAGCCGGCGAAGAAAGCTCCGCCCCCGAAGGCCGCGGCCAAGGCGGCCAGGGCCGCAAGGCCTCTCGCCGCCGAACGCGGCTCCGCGCAACCGCGGATTACCGCCGCGCTGGTCGCCGTGCACGGCCTCCAGCCGGAGGAATATGCGCGCATCCGCGCGCTGATCGGGCGCACGCCGAGCCTCACCGAGCTCGGCATCTTCTCGGCAATGTGGAACGAGCATTGCTCGTACAAATCCTCGAAGATCCATTTGCGCACGCTGCCGACGACGGCGCCGTGGGTGATCCAGGGACCGGGCGAGAACGCCGGCGTGATCGATATCGGCGACGGGCTCGCCGTCGTGTTCAAGATGGAGAGCCACAACCATCCGAGCTATATCGAGCCCTATCAGGGGGCGGCGACCGGGGTCGGCGGCATCCTGCGCGACGTCTTCACCATGGGTGCGCGGCCGATCGCCTGCCTCGACGCGCTCTCCTTCGGCTCGCCGGCGCATCCGAAAACGCGCCATCTCGTCGCCGGCGTGGTCGCCGGCATCGGCGGCTACGGCAATTCCTTCGGCGTGCCGACCGTGCGCGGCTCCGTGCGCTTCCACTCGCGCTACGACGGCAACTGCCTGGTCAATGCGATGGCCGTGGGCCTCGCGCCGCGCGACCAGATTTTCTACGCCGCCGCCTCCGGCGTCGGCATGCCGATCGTGTATCTCGGCTCCAAGACCGGCCGCGACGGCATCCACGGCGCCACCATGGCCTCGGCCGAATTCGGCGAGGAAACGGAAGAGAAGCGCCCGACCGTGCAGGTCGGCGATCCGTTCGCGGAGAAGCTGCTGCTCGAAGCCTGCCTCGAGATCATGGCGAAGGGGTGCGTCATCGCCATCCAGGACATGGGCGCGGCCGGGCTCACCTGCTCGGCGGTCGAGATGGGCGCCAAGGGCGATCTCGGTGTCACCCTCGACCTCGACGCGGTGCCGTGCCGCGAGAGCGGCATGAGCGCCTACGAGATGATGCTCTCGGAAAGCCAGGAGCGCATGCTCATGGTGCTCAAGCCGGAGAAGGAGCAGGAAGCCGAGGCGATCTTCCGGAAATGGGGCCTCGACTTCGCCGTGATCGGCGAGACCACGCCGACCAAGCGCTTCATCGTGCGTCACGGCGGCCGGGTGATGGCCGACCTGCCGATCAAGGAGCTGGGCGACGAGGCGCCGGTCTACGACCGGCCGCATGTGGACACCGCGAAACCGTCCGTGGTCAAGGCCGCTGACGTGGCGCCGCCGATGGCGACCGCCGAGGCGCTGCTGCGGCTGATCGGCTCGCCGGATCTCTGCTCGAAGCGCTGGGTGTGGGAGCAATACGATCATGTCATCCTCGGCAACACGGTGCAGCGGCCGGGCGGCGATGCGGCGGTCGTGCGCGTCAACGACGGTCCGAAGGCGCTCGCGCTCACCTGCGATGTCACGCCGCGCTATTGCGAGGCCGATCCGTTCGAAGGCGGCAAGCAGGCGGTAGCCGAGGCCTGGCGCAACCTCACCGCGGTCGGTGCCCGGCCGCTCGCCGTCACCGACAATCTCAATTTCGGCAGCCCGGAGCGGCCGCAGATCATGGGCCAACTGATCGGCGCGATCCGCGGGATCGGCGAAGCCTGCCGGGCGCTCGATTTCCCGGTCGTGTCGGGCAATGTCTCGCTCTACAACGAAACCAACGGCCGCGCGATCCTGCCCACGCCCACCATCGGCGGCGTCGGCCTCGTCGATGACTTCACGAAATCGGCGACGCTCGCCTTCAAGGCGGCCGACGAGGCCATCTTGCTGGTCGGCGAAACCGTAGGCTGGCTCGGCCAGTCGCTCTATCTGCGCGAAATCTGCGAGCGCGAGGAGGGCGCACCGCCGCCGGTAGATCTCAGCGCTGAGCGCAGGAACGGCGATTTCGTGCGCGCGCTGATCGGCGAAGGCACCGCCAGGGCGGTCCACGACGTCTCCGACGGCGGCGTTCTGGTCGCGCTCGCGGAGATGGCGCTGGCATCCGGCATCGGCGCCGAGATCGACCGCGTGCCGCTCCCCGCGCACGCCTTCTGGTTCGGCGAAGACCAGGCGCGCTACCTCGTCACGGTCGATGCCGGGGTGGCGGAGAAGGTCATGGCGCGTGCGCGCGCCGCCGGCGTGCCCGCACGCCAGCTTGGGCTCACCGCCGGCGATGCGTTGACGCTCGAAGGCGAGCGCCCCATTCTGGTCGCAAAGCTGCGCGAGCGCTTCGAGGGCTGGCTGCCCGCCTATATGGGTGGCGGGCCGGCCTGATCCTGCGGGAGACAGCCATGGCCATGGACGCAAGCGAGATCGAGCGGTTGATCAGGATGCGCATCCCGGACGCCGAGGTCACGATCCGCGATCTCGCCGGAGACGGCGACCACTATGCCGCCACCGTGCTGTCGGAGTCCTTCCGCGGCAAATCGCGGGTGCAGCAGCACCAGGTCGTCTACGAGGCGCTCAAAGCCGAGATGGGTGGCAAGCTGCACGCGCTGGCCTTGCAGACCGGAACGCCGGAGCGGCGGTGAGCCGTGACCGGACCGGCTCCACGCGGTGAAAAAGGGGCGCGCGGGGGTCTTGGGGCCGCCCCGGGGGTACGCTACATATAGCTCCAAGGCTGCGGAGCAGCGCCGACCTGCGATTCGTTCCGAGCGCGCAGATCGGGAAGAGGCTCACTCTATGCGCTCCGCCCACACGAGAGGGATTCCATGGCCATCGAGCAATTCATCGAGAACGAGGTCAAAGCCAACGACGTGGTGCTGTTCATGAAGGGCACGCCGCAGTTTCCGATGTGCGGGTTTTCCGGGCAGGTGGTGCAGATCCTCGATCACCTCGGCGTGAGCTACAAGGGCCTCAACGTGCTCGAATCCGACGATCTGCGCGAGGGTATCAAGGCCTATTCGAACTGGCCGACGATTCCGCAGCTCTACGTCAGAGGCGAGTTCGTGGGCGGCTGCGACATCGTGCGCGAAATGTTTCAAGCCGGCGAATTGCAGAGCCTGCTCAAGGACAACGGCGTGCCTGTAAAGGAAGGCGCCTCGGCCTGACGCCGCCGCTTGCCCGTTCGCCGGATGCGGCCGCGGCCGACGTGGCGCGTCCGGCCGCCGATGATTGCGGCCGGCGTCCGCGCATGTCGGTGGTGATCCCGAATTACAATCACGGGCATCTGATCGCAGAAGCACTGGCCGCGATCGGCCGGCAAACGATGCTCCCGGCCGAGGTCGTGGTGGTCGACGACGGCTCGACCGACGACAGCCTGGAGCGGCTGCGGTCGATCGCGGCGGAGATGCCGTGGCTGCGCATTCACCGGCACGGCCAGAATCGCGGGGTCAACGCCGCCTGTAACAGCGGGCTCGGCATGGTCAGCGGCGATTTCGTCCTGTTCTCCGCCGCCGACGACCGCCTGGGCGCGCAGACCGTCGAGCGCGCATCGGCTGCCGCCGCAGCGTTCCCCACATCCGGAATTGTGTTTTCCGATCACGCCGAGATGAGCCCCGACGGCGCGGGCATGCGGGTGAGCCCGCTCGATCTGCCCGACCAGCGCCGGCATTTTTCGCCCGGCGACTTCGTCCGGCTGATGCAGCGCGATTTCTTCTACTTCCACGTCTCGAGCGTCTGGTTCAACGTGCCGCTGCTGCGCGCGCTCGGCGGCTTTCTTCCCGCCCTGCGCTGGCACGGCGACCTGTTCGCGGCCTATGCCGCCGCCTTCGAAAGCGGCGCTACCTACGCGCCGGGGGCGGTCTCCTATTTCCGCGTGGCGCCGAATACCTATTCGGCCGGGGCGCGCGGCAGCGCGCAGCTCGACGTGTTGCGCGCGTGGCTCGAGGCGACCAGGCAGCCGGGCTGGGAGGCGCGCCGCGCGGCCTTCATCGCCGCGGCGGTCTGGCCCGAATACAGCCTGCGCGCCGTTCCCGTTCTGGCGTCCGACGTCGGCTATCTCACGCCCCGGCTGGCGCGCCGGCTCGCTTGGCTCGCGACCTGGACCGCGATCGCACCGTTGGTGGACACGGGGCTTCGCCGCCGCATGCGGGAGCTCCGCTCGCGCTACCGGCGGTCCCGGTTGTCGAATGGATGAGAGGCCGCGCCGCGGGCGGTCCATTTCATTGCAGCCGACATGGGCAGCGGCAGGATTTGTTCAATCCACCTTGATGTGCGCGGTCTTGACCACCTTGCCCCACTTGTCGATTTCAGCGGCAATGTATTTCCCGAACTCGGCGGGCGTCATCAGCATCGGCTCCGCACCCAAAGCGGCAAACCGCGCCTTTATCGCCGGATCCGCGAGAACGGCGTTGATCTCCTTGTTGAGCGCTTCGATGATGTCCACCGGCGTTTTCGCGGGCGCGCCGACCGCGTCCCAAACATAGGCCTCGTAGCCCGGCACGAATTCCGCCGCGGCGGGGATGCCCGGCAGCGTATCCGAGCGCGTCGCGCCGGTGACCGCCAGCGCCCGCAGCTTGCCCGATTTGATGAATCCCAGCGATTGCAATATCGGAGTGAACGATGCCTGCACCTGCCCGCTGATCAGATCGGGCAAGTAGTTGCCGCGATAAGGAACGTTGACCAGGCTGATGCCGGCCATCTCTTTGAACAGCTCGCCGGCCACGTTGGTGGCGGCGCCGCTGCCGACCGACGCATAATTGATCTTGCCGGGATTGGCCTTGGCGTAGGCGAGGAACTCGGGAAGCGTTTGCGCCGGAACGGACGGATTGACCACCAAGACGAGGCCCAGCCGGACCAGGCCCGCGACCGGCGCAATGTCGCGGACGAGATCGAAATCGAGGTTGTCGTAGAGGGAGATGTTGATGGCGTTGGTTGTCGTCACGACCAGGAGCGTATAGCCGTCGGCCGGAGCGTGGGCGACGATCGATGAGCCCACATTGCTGGCGCCGCCCGGCCGGTTGTCGACGATGAACTGCTGCTTGAGCCGCTGCGACAGTGACTGGGCAACCACGCGTGCGACGATGTCGGGCGCAATTCCGGCGGGATAGGGGACGACGATGCGCACCGGCCGCGTCGGATAGTCGAGCGCCCATGCGAGTCCCGGCAGGGCCGGCAATGCTGCGGCGCCGGCGGCCAGATGCAGAAATCGACGACGCCGTAGTTTCATGGCGCTTCTCCACCGAAAACGAGGGCATTCCGCCGGGATGAACGGAATGCGCTTGCAGCCGTGCGAGGAGGCTACATCAACTCCGGGGGCAGGTGGAGCGGGGCGATGTCGCCTCGGGGCAAGTCTGAGTCGCCCCGCGATCTCGGCTCGACGGCCGCATTCGCGGAAACGCGGACATCAGCGGGCGATGGCCGGCCAATCGCGAATCATGAGGACGTGCCCTAATTGCAGCCGACCTCACCCGGCGCGACCTGGCAGTCGAACAGCACCGCACCGGCGACGTCGTGGAAGCCGACGCTCCATCCGTCCGTCGCGCGCGCAAGCACGGCGAAGCCGAAGCGATGGTCGGAGCGGCCGTAGGACACCCGCCGGCCGGCGATTTTTCGTCCCGTGAGATCGCTCTTGATCCTGCCGGCGAGCAGCGTCCCGCCGGTGCCGAGCACGAATTGCGGCGTCTGCCGGTCGGCGAAGCTCAGCACCTCCGCGACATGGATGTGGCCGGACAGAACGAGCGCGATGCCATCGGGCAGCCGGCCTTTTCCGCCTGCCAGCGCTCGCCGCAGGGTGGCGTTGATGGTTCGACGATGGGTGTCGAAGCCCCAGACCGGCCGGTGGGTGAGGAGCCAGCTGCCGCGCGGCGGCTGCATGCTGGCGAATTCCGCGGCGTAGGCGGAAGGATCGCACGGGCAGGCGTCCTTGGCGTCGCTCGAATCCAGAACGATGAAGGCTTGGTCCGCCACCGTGACGGTGAAATGGCGGATCAAGTCGATGCATGGCGGCGGCGCCTGCGCCGGCGTCGGGTCGAGCAGGCGGAAATAGCCCGGCCCGGCGCGCTTGCAGGTTTCGTGGTTGCCGCGCACGACGATCCAGGGCGCCGCGAGCAATGCCGGCGCCGCGGGGGCGAAGAAATCGGCCTTCCAGGTCGGCCAGTCGTCGCCGTGCGGGCTGCGCGCGCAGCCGGTGTCGCCTTGCGGACAGGCGCTCTCACGGTAGAGGTAGTCGCCGACGTGAATGACGAGGTCGGGCTTCGCCGCGGCTACGCGCGCGGCGAGCTGCGCGAACGGCCACTTCGCCGGAATGTTGCAATCCTGGAATCGACCGCGGTACTCCTCGTCGTCCGGATCGTTGCTCCCGGGGTACACCGTCCAGCTCTTCAGGCGGCAGCCGGTGTCGCCGAAGGCGGCAATCGCGCCGAGCGAGCTCTTGGGCAGCGGCAAGGGCGAGTTCTCGAGGCTCGCCTGGCTGGCGGCGGCCGGGATCTGCTTTTCGCAGACCAGCACCGGGAACCTCGTGTCGGGCGGCGCGCGAACGGTCATCGGCTGCGGCGCCCCGTCGATGGTGATCGCCGGGCAGACGCTGGCGCCGGAGAGGACAGCGCGCGCCACCGCTCCCTGCGGACCGAGCACGACGTAGGCCGACTCGAGCTTCGGCGCCTGCGCATTCGCGGGCAGCGCGCTGGGCAG
>JBAUOM010000847.1:0-3095 GCA_049579765.1 Xanthobacteraceae bacterium | reverse complement strand
AGCGCGGTGCCGATGTTGTCGGCGCCGTCGGCCGAGCGGATCGGTCCGCGGAAGATGAAGCTGTCGCCGCAGGAGGCGAAGTAGGACTCGTGCGCGTGCAGGTGCTCGCGGAAGAACTCGGGCGTGCCGGTCTTGGGTGCCGTGCACAGGAACTGCTGCAGGCCCTTGCGGCGATAGTCGGCCGCGCGCTTCTGGAAGCTGTTCGACCAGCGGTGAATCTCGACGCGCTGGTAGACGCCGGCCTTGCTCATGGGCTCGCCCGCGACGAATGCGTCCGCCGCCGCGCGGTCGTCGAGCTGCATGAAGAACGAGGTGCCGAGCGTGTCGCGGCCGTCGTCGGAGACGAAATGGCCGTAGCCGATGACGCGCTCGCCGAAGTTCTCGACGTAGCTCTTCTGATCCTGAAGGAGGCCGCGCCGGGTGGCTTCCGTCCCCGGCTTGTCCCAGCAGTAGATCGCCCACTGCGCGGGCTTGGTGCGGTAGTAGGTCCGCAGCGCCTCCCCGCTCAATCCATGGCGAGGATCGCCCGGCAGATATCCGGTCATGTTTCCCTGTGACATTTCATCTCCGAATAGCACGTCCCATGCGTCGTCCGAACACGTTTCTGCCTAGATCAGGATGACATTTCTTCGAATCGTCCTCCCGATCTAGCTCCTTGTCCGAGCATGATCTTTCCCGAAAGCCGCTGCACACTTTTCGGGATCATGCTTTAGTGCTCGCCCCATACTCGCGGCAAACACCGAGCGTCGTTTCGAAGCAGAGCATGGCTGGTCGCCGGCACCCAACGCGCGTCCTCGCTTGGCTTCTCGCCACGGCGTGCGCCGCGCACGCCGGCAAGGCGACCGAGGCCGCGGGCGCAACGGCGGACCAGTTCAAGCTCATGATCGGCTCGGTGCTGATGAGCGACTACATCTATCGCGGCATCAGCTATTCGGCGCACCAGCCGTCGGTCGGGACCTATATCGACGCCCAACAGGGTTGGCTCTACGGCTATACGAGCTTCAACAGCGTCAAGTTTTCGACCAGCCCCGCCGTCGAGGTGACCATGGCTGTCGGCGCGCGCCCGACGCTCGGTCCGTTCGAGTTCGATATCGGCGCGGCCTATTACTATTACCCCGGCGAGCTCGGGCCGGAGCTGTCCAACTACTGGGAAGCGCACGCGACGGTATCGTACAAGCTGACCGACAAGATCACGCTGGCACCGACCCTCGCCTACGCGCCCGACGTCTGGCAGACGGGCGCCTGGGGCACCTACGCAGCCGGCACGCTGTCGTTCGATCTGCCGAGCGAATTGCTTCCCGCCGACCTGGGCTGGACGCTGTCCTTGGACGTCGGGCGCTGGCTGTTCGGTCCCACCTCAAGCGGCGGCGGCGTGAGCGCGGCAGGCGGCGGGCTTCCGCTGCCGGACTTCACCAACTGGCACGCCGGCCTGACGTTCACCTACCGCGTGTTCAAGCTCGGCCTCAATTACACCGACACGAACCTCTCGAAAGAGAACTGCTACGTGCTGACCGGCGACCTCGGCGCCATCCCGGGCGGCGTGGCCAATCCGGGCAACAATCCCTTCGGGTTGCGCTCGGGCCTGTGCGGCTCGACGTTCTCGGCAACGCTCGGCTTCGACATCAATCCCGCGACGCTCGGCCGTTGACGAAGCGCATGCCGATCGCGGCCATCGGGGGCACCGCGCTCGATGCATTCCCTCGCCCCGCGGCAGCGGGGAGAGGGTGGCCTGAGCGAAGCGAGGGATGATCTTTTCCGAAAACCGCTGCACACTTTTTTTCGGGATCATGCGCAAGCCGTAATAGCTTGCCCCGTGCGTGCGGTCAGTAGCGGTAGTGGCGGCGCGCGTAATAGCGGCGCGGCGCGTAGTAGCCGCCATAGTATCCGTAGGGTTGCGCGTAGCCGTACGCCGGGTAACCGTACCCGTAGCTGTACGTGGGGTAACCGTACCCGTAGCCGTACGCAGGATAGCCATAACCGTAGGACCGCGACGCCAACGCGCCGGCGACCACACCGGCGGCGATCCCCGCGCCAACCCAGCAGCCGATACATCTCGCTTCCGCAGGCTTGGGCGTGGCAATCACCGCCGCGGCAACGGCGGCGCTCGCGACAATGGCCGTAATCGTCTTACGCATGGGTGTCTCCTCCACGATCTGGCTTCAGGGTGCCCTTCCGCACATGAAGGAAACCTGAACGGATGCCATGTCCAGCCTAGAAAGAATCACAAGGACGGCGCCTGGTTCCAACGGATTCGCCGGAACGGCCGCCGCGTGCCGTACCATGATCCGCTTTGGCTGCGACCCCGGGGGGATTGGCTTCCGGCAACATTGTTGCTCCCGGGAGCACCTCGGCCCCATCCCCGCCCTCATCCTTGTGAGCCCGCGCAGCGGGCGTCTCGAAGGATGGGGGCGACCCGTGCTTCGAGACGCGTTGCTGCGCAACGCTCCTCAGCACGAGGCCGATTGAGAGTCTTCGCTAGCTCGTTCGCGCCGCGTGCAACGCGGCGTCAGCCGCGCGCAGCAAGGCCCCATCGCGGCATCACGGCGCGTAGGCCCAGGCCTCGATCATGACGGTGGCGCCCGGCACCGGCAGCGGGGCGGGCACCTCGATCGCCGAGAACGGCAGCGGACGGCCGTTCAGGCGGCGCTCCCAGACTTTGTAGACCGAATAGAACTCGGCGATGTCGGTGTGGAACTGCAGCACGCGCACGACATTGCCGGGCGCCGCGCCGGCGGCCTCGCGCGGCCGCGCGATGTTGCCGATGATCTCTTCCGCCTGCGCCTCGGGCGAGGAGCCGAAGTAGGGTTGCGCCGGGTTGCCTTATGGCACCAATCCCAACCTTCGTAGTGATTGACGCTCTCGCAACAGACTCTGTCTGCTCCCTCTCCCAGCCGAAGTCGGATACATCCGACTTCGGCCACTCTTAAAGCACTGAGCTCGGGTAAACCCGAGGTGAGGTGGAGAGCGGTGGGTGAGGGGTTAAAGTCTATTGAGACTCCTGTAACCCCCTTGTAACTTTCATCACCGCGACTCGCATAGTGTAGGGGTCGCGGTGATGGGCGGGTGTCCGATACCCCCTGGGTCACTGAAGACCG
>JBAUOM010000846.1:0-3731 GCA_049579765.1 Xanthobacteraceae bacterium | reverse complement strand
ATCTAGTGTGGCTTTGGTTCAGTAGCCCGCATTTCCGACTCGCCGCGAGAATGATGCGGGCTTCTGAACCGCCACCCGAGGTCGCGACAGCGTCACGCGGGACGTGGCGTGCTAGCCGCGCAGCGTTCGACCTTTGCGCACCAGCTTGCCCACGGCCCGGAACTCCGCCTTGGCCGACGATCGGGCGATGTTTTCGATGGAACGATAGAGCTCGACAACGCGTTCCCCGTTCGCCGTCAGAGCGGCACCGCCACCCTGCCGGCCGCCGATCGCCGCCGTGACCGCCGGTTGCCGCAGGGCGTCGTTGATCTCCTCGACCAGCAGCCACGCCCGTCGATACGACATACCCAGACGCCGCGCAGCCGCCGAAATCGATCCCGTGGCACGGATCGCCTCGAGCAACGCGATCTTGCCCGGGCCGATACGGTCGCCGCTCATCAGGTCGAGCCGAATGCTGAGACGGGTGTCGGCCATGGATCGGGCACGCCTGCAAGGGGTCGCGACCAGAACACCGCCAACGCGCTGCCGTCGTCAAGGGTCTTATCGTGCCGTGGTCGCAACCCGGCCGTCCGGAGCGCTTTTCGAGGCTGCGCGGGCACGCGGCATCTTCGCGTGAAATCACGAGTTGCGACGCGCTCGTTCTCACGGTGCCTCGGCGAGGATGCGATCGACGTCGCCCAAGGCTTTCTCCTTATTGGGCGCCGCCATCAGCGACGCCGTGATGCCGTTGCGCACGATGGTCGCGATCTCGTCGCGCCCGAGCCCAAGCGCGGCCGACACCGCGACATAATTCTGGTTGACGTAGCCGCCGAAATAGGCGGGATCGTCGGAATTGACGGTTACCAGGACGCCCTTGTCCATCAGCCGGCGCAGCGGATGGTGGATGAGATCATCGATGACGCGCAGCCGCAGATTGGAGAGCGGACACATGGTCAGCGGAACCTGCTCACGGGCGAGCCGGCTCACCAAAGCCGCATCTTCGAGCGAATGGTTGCCGTGATCGATGCGCGCGACGCCGAGCACGTCGAGCGCTTCCCAGACATAGCCCGCCGGCCCTTCCTCGCCGGCATGGGCCGTGAGGAAAAAACCGGCTTCGCGGGCGCGGTGGAACACGTGCTTGAACTTGCTCGGCGGGTTGCCCTTCTCGGAGGAGTCGAGCCCGACTCCGATGATCCGGTCCTTGAACGCCAGCGCCGAGTCAAGGGTCCGCTCGGCATTCGCCTCGTCGAGATGCCGGAGGAAGCACATGATCAGGCTTGCCTCTATTCCCAGCTTCGCTCCGGCGTCGGCGATGGCGCGATGCAGACCTTCGACGACCGTCGCGAACGCGACACCGCGGGACGTGTGCCCCTGCGGGTCGAAGAACATCTCGACGTGCCGGACGTTGTCTGCGCGCGCGCGCTCGAGATAGGCCCAGGCCAGGTCGTAGAAATCCTGCTCGGTGATGAGCACCGACATGCCCCGATAATAGAGGTCGAGAAAATCCTGCAGGTCGCGGAACCGATATGCCTGCCGCAACGCCTCGACCGACGGGTACGGGAGCCGAATGCCGTTGCGGCGCGCCAACGCGAACATCAGCTCGGGTTCGAGGCTGCCCTCGATGTGGATGTGCAGCTCGCATTTGGGAAGCCGCCTGATCAAACCGTCCTTGTCTTGCATTCGTTCCTGTCTCCCGCAGGCATGAAGCCGGATCCACCGGGCTCCGGCAACGCCCCGAGGGAGCGCTCAGGCCGGAGAGGCCGGCCCGGAAAGCGCGTCCGGCGCCGCGATCAACATGTGCGCTGACGACCTGGAGCGGAAATAGGGCGGGGCGGCTTCAATCCTGCCGGGCAAGGCGCTCGTATTCCCTGCGCACGAGGTTCTTGCCGTAGGCCCGCTCGAGCCGGCGGACGATAAAGTGACCTTTGGCAACGTCCTGGAAATGCTCGATAAACGCGTAGTTCACGGCGGCGCCGCCGAGTGCGCCGATCACCGGGACGGCCTGCGCCGCGGCCTTTTGCGTCACCACGACGCCAAAGCGTGACGCGACCTGCGTGATGAAGCGAATCAGGATCGGGCTGCCCTCCTCGATGACCCCGCGCTCCGCGATGAAGCGCGCGGCTTGCGTCACGCTCTTTGCGAGCACGCCGCGCACCGCGAAATACCCGCTCTCGGAAGCGTCGTTCGAGCCCGGCCGTCCGCCCAGAGCAAAGACCTGCATGCAGGCGAGCGCCGCTTCCGGATCGGCGAGGTCTTCGCCCTCTCCTCGAGCGATCTCTGCAATCGACCGCAGCATGACGACGGTCGAGACCGGAAGCTCCATGGGAAGGCTGGCCAAGCCGAATGCCCCGCCTGCCGCCCCGGTTGCCGCGGCCAGGGCCTTGTGGAAGCGCGGCGATCCGACGGCAGCGGGGCCTCGCATGGTCCGCAACGCCGCATTGAGGGCCAGTTCGAGCGCCTTTGCGGTGGCGGTCGTGATAAGTCGTGTGGCCGACGCGGGCAGCGCGTAGCCGATGAGCTCGACCGGCTTGCCGAGCATATTGGTGAGACGGGCGGCAAAGCCCGGATGCTCGAGCAACTGCACCGCCCTTTGCAGCGCCGCGAGGTCGGCCTCTGTCATGGTGCCGACCAACTCCGGTGACATCGATCGAGGCTCCCTCTGCGGCCCTTGGGTCATCGGCCCGCCGCGGCAAGTCGTTGCTGGTCTTACGAATGCCCGTTGTGGCGGATTGTTCCGGCGAAACCACGGCGGCTTGCACCGAAGGGAAGGCACTTCGAAGCGCTGCGATCGGCGCGCGCGCAAGCACCGCAAGCCTGCGCGTTCTTGCGACGGTTCCCGGTGTCGCGCGGGCGACATCCTGACCAATTGATGCTACGTCATGCTCCGCTCCGGAACGGCTGGGCCACGATTTTTCAGGTATCGGAGGAACCATGGGCACGAAGATCAGCTTCAAACGAGCCGACGGCAAGGACGCGTCCGGCTATCTCGCCAAGCCCGGCCGCGCCGACGCGCCGGGCGTTGTCGTCATCCAGGAGTGGTGGGGGCTGCAAGATCAGATCAAGGGGATCTGCGACCGCTTTTCATTGGCGGGATACGAGGCGCTCGCGCCCGATCTCTACGCCGGCACCGTCGTTCCCTATCACGACGCGGAAGCCGCCAATCGGGAGATGAGCTCGCTCAACTTTCTCGATGCGACCGACCAGGTGGTGCGCGGCGCGGCGCAGTTCCTCAAGCTCACCGGCGTCAAGGTGGGGCTCACCGGCTTCTGCATGGGCGGCGCGGTGACAATTCTCGGAGCGATCCGCATTCCTGAGCTGAGTGCCGCGGTGTGCTTCTACGGGCTTCCGCCCGCAAACGTCGCCGCTCCCGCCGACATCCGCGTGCCGCTGCAGGCCCATTTCGCCAACGAGGATGACTGGTGCACGCCGGCGGCGGTGGACGAGTTCGAGGCGGCGCTCAAGCGCGCGGGAAAACCGGCCGGGATCTTTCGTTACCAGGCGAAGCACGGGTTCATGAACGAGCAGCGCCCCGACGCGCATCAGCGGCAGGCGGCGGAGCTCGCGTGGTCGCGCACCCTCGACTTCTGGGGAAAACACCTTTAGGGGGAGGCGGACAGCGCCGGCTCGCATGTCGAACCGTGACACCTTTTTCGAGCCTCGGCGGCGGATGTCGCGACGCGCGCTCGTCGCCGCCGCGGTGGGGGCGGCGGGCGCCCACGCGCTGCCTTTCTCCATCCCGGCAACGGCGGCGC
>JBAUOM010000845.1:0-20974 GCA_049579765.1 Xanthobacteraceae bacterium | reverse complement strand
AAGTTCTTCGGCCTTGCCGGCTTGCGGCTCGGCTTCGCGCTCGCCGCGCCGGCCACGGCTGCGAGGCTCGCGGCGTCGCTTGGACCGTGGGCGGTTTCAAGCGCCGCGATCGCCATCGGCGAAACTGCATTGCGGGACCGCTCGTGGAGGGAGGCGATGCGCGCGGCCCTCGCGCGCGAGGCGCTGCAGCTCGACCAATTACTGACCAGTACCGGGCTCGACGTGGTGGGCGGCACGTCGCTGTTCCGACTCGTGCGAGCGACAGCCGCGCAGAAGCTGTTTCATCACTTGGGCCGCGCCGGCATCCTGGTGCGACGCTTCGACGAGCAGCCCGCTTGGCTGCGGTTCGGGCTGCCCGCCGGCGAAGCGGCGTGGAGCCGCTTGCGCACGGCCCTTGCCGCATTGGCCTAGCCAAGTCTTTCCCCCGGCAGCCGTCAAGCGACCGCGGTCGCCGTCATTGCCGCGACGCCGTCACAGCGCTCGGCAACGACCCGGCATTCCGCCCCGGCCCGATCGGCGATCAGCCTGACGGGTTGCCCGGCGAACAGCGGTGCCTCTCCGCGAAAGTGAAACCCCTTGAGCGGGCCGAGTACCCGCGCGGCGAGCGCGCACAGCCGCAACGCGGTGAGCGGGCCGTGCACGACCAGTCCGGGATACCCCTCGACTTCGGTCGCATAGGGAAGATCGTAATGAATGCGATGGGCGTTGAAAGTCACCGCCGAAAATCGGAACAGCTCCACGCTGGCAGGGCTCCAGTTTTCGACCGATCTCCCGGTCAATTCCGCCGGCGCCGGGCGCGGGGTGACCGGCGGCACCGGCGCGCCGTCACCGCGGTACACGATGGTCTGCTCTTCCTCGATGCACAACGTATCGCGCTGACGAATGGAAACCTTCAGCCGGACGAAGAGGAGACCGCCTGTCCTGCCCTGGCGATAATCGACCGACGCGATCTCTGAAACTTTCGTGGCCTCCCGGCCAGCGATCAGCGGCGCGCGAAAGCCGATCTTTGAGCCGGCGAACATGCGGCGCGGCAGCTTGACCGGCGGCATGAAGTCGCCGCGCGGCGGATGGCCATCCGGGCCGAGCCGGGCGGTGGGCGTGCGGTTCAGGAAAAACCCGTAGTGCCACATCGGCGGAAGTTCGGCGGTACGTTCCGGCCAAGCGTGGTCGAGCGCTGCTGCAAAACGGCTGACTACCTCCGGAGGGATGCCGTCCTTCTCCTCCATTCGTCGGCCGACATGGGCACGATAGGACGTGAGCTCCTGCTCATCGATTGAGAGATTCTGCGACACGCGGACAAGCCTTTCGATCCGTTGGGGAGCCTCAGTGAGGCCGACGGCAGCCTGCGTGCGCGCCCTCGTCGCAGTCAATCCCCGCTTCCGCTCTTCGCCCCATCATTGTCAATTACTATTTGTCGCGACAGCTGCTTGATCCTATAGGTCGCGCAACGATAACAAAGGGCCGCAAGGGGCGAGGTAGCGCTTTCAGGGTGGGCCGAATTTTGCTGCAAGCAGTCGGAACCGAAACACGACGGTGGACTGGTTCGCCTCTCGGACGCAAGGAGGATGCGGCGCTCCTGACCGGGCGGGCGCGCTTCATCGACGATCTCTCGCCGGTTCCCGGAATCTGCTTCGCGGCGATTTTGCGCTCGCCGCACCCGCATGCGCGCATCGGGCGGATCGATGTCGCGCGCGCGCTGGCACTGCCGGGCGTCCGGGGCGTCGTCGTCGGGAGTGAGGTCGCGGAGCTTATCGGGCCGGTGCCGAGCGTCGTGAAGGCGCCGATCGCGTACTATCCCATCGCCGTCGAGTGGGTGCGTTATGTCGGCGAGCCTGTTGCGGTCGTGGTGGCAGATACGCGCTACATCGCGGAAGACGCGTGCGATCTGATCGACGTCGAGTATGAACCGCTCCCGGCGGTGCCTGATCTCCGCGGTGCCGCCGCGCGCGGTGCTCCGGTGATTCACGAGAAGGCCGGATCGAACGTCGTCAGTCGGCGAAGCTTCAGGTACGGCGACCCGGATGCTGCCTTCGCCGCGGCCGATCGCACTTTCGAGCTCTCCTATTCGTATCCACGCTATGCCTCCACGCCGATGGAGACGTTCGGCGTCATTGCCCATTTCGAACGTGCCCCCGACCGCTACACGGTCTGGTCGAACTTCCAAGGGCCGTTCGTGATCCAACCGCTCATGGCCGGCGCGCTGCGTGTGCCCGGTCACCGGCTGCGCCTGATCACGCCGCCGAGCAGCGGCGGCAGTTTTGGCATCAAGCAGGCGGTTTTCCCCTACATCGTTCTCATCGCGGCGGTGAGCCGGAGGATCGGCGTTCCCGTCAAATGGATCGAAGATCGCGCCGAGCATCTGACCGCTGCGTCCGCGTCGAGCGATCGTGTGGGCACGATCGCGGCGGCGTTCAGGAGCGACGGCGAACTCACGGGATTGCGGTTCACCAACACGGCGAACATGGGCGCGTATATCCGCGCACCCGAGCCGGCCTCGCTCTATCGCATGCATGCCGCCTCGAACGGCTGCTACAGAGTGAAGAACATTTCAATCGACAACGAGCTCGTCGTCACGAACTCGACTCCCGTCGGCCTCAACCGGGGATACGGCGGGCCGCAATTCTACTTTGCTCTCGAGCGTGTCATCGAGATCGCGGCGCGCGGGCTCGGATTGGATCCGGCGGAGCTGCGCCGCCGCAATTTCATACCCGCCGATGCCTTTCCCTACCGGGCGCCGGCGGGCGCCGTGTTCGACGCCGGCGACTACGACGCGGCGCTGGCGGAGCTGCTGCGGATCGCGGGCTATGACGACCTGAAACGGCGGCGCGATGACGCCCGCCGCGCGGGACGGCTTTTCGGCATCGGCCTCGCGGCGGGCATAGAGCCGTCCGGCTCGAACATGGCCTATGTCTCCCTGGCGCAGACCGCGGAAGACCGTCGGCGGGCAGACCGCAAGTCGGGCGCAAACGCCAGCGCCGTCCTCGCCGTCGACCCGAGCGGGCAAGTGACGCTGCGCTTGTGCAGCACTCCCAATGGCCAGGGCCATGCGACCGTCGGCGCGCAGATCGTGGCCGATGCGCTCGGACTCGATCCCAGCGATATCGACGTGGTGACGGAGATCGACACGCTGACGAGCGCCTGGTCGATTGCGTCGGGAAACTATTCGAATCGCTTCGCTGCGATCGTGGTCGATGCCATCGCGAAGGCGGCCGGGCAGGCGGCGCAGAAGGTCAAGTTGCTGGCCGCGGAAGCCCTGGATGCGCGGCCCGAGGAGATCGAGCTGCGCGAAGGCTATGCCCGCGTGCGCGGGCAGTCCAACAAAGGGCTGCCGTTCCGCAAGGCCGCCTCGCGCGCGCATTGGGATCCCGCGGGTATGCCTGCCGGTGCCGCTCCCGGAATATATGAGACCGCCGTCGTGTCGCCCCCGGTATTGGGTTCTCCCGATGACGAGGATCGCATTGCCTCCGCCGCGACGTTCGGCTTCGTGATCGATCTGGCGGCGATCGAGATCGATCGCAGGACGGGTGCGATCCGCGTCGACAAATACGCCTCGGTGCACGACGTCGGAACCCAGCTCAATCCCAAGGTCGTCGAAGGACAGGTCCACGGGGGCTTCGTCCACGGTCTGGGGGCGGCGCTGTTCGAGGAACTGGCATACGACGAGCAGGGCAATTTCCTGTCGGGGACCTTCGCCGATTATCTCTGTCCGACCGCCGTCGAGGTGCCGCCGCTCGAGATCGGCCACGTCGAGACCGCCTCTCCGGTCAATGCGCTCGGCGCGAAGGGAATGGGCGACGGCAGCTCGATGCTCACCCCTGCCGCCATCGCCAATGCCGTCGCCGATGCGCTCGGACGCGACGACATCTCGCTGCCGCTGAACCTCCAGCGCGTCTGGGCATTGGCGAACGGGCATGATCCGCCCGCAAAAAGGCGCCAGACCGCGCCGGAGAACGAAGCAGAGCGGCCGGCCGGTGGTGGCACACTGACCGGAACCGGCGAGGTTGTGCTGTCTGCTCCGGTCGAGGAGGTCTGGCGGCGGCTCATGGATCCGAACGAGCTTGCCGCCATCGTCCCGGGATGTCGTGACCTCACGCAGGACGGCCCGGATCGCTATTCGGTCGAGGTCGTGATCGGCGTCGCCGGCATACGCGGCAGCTATCGCGCACAGATCGAAATGCGCGACAAGATGGAAGGGAGCTCGGTCCGCCTGGTCGGCAAGGTGTCCGGGGCATTGGGCTTCGGGTCGGGTTCGGGCTTCGTGACGCTGCGCCCCGACGTTGGCGGGCGCACTCGGCTTGCGTATCGCTACGAGGCCGATGTCGGCGGCAAGCTCGCCGCTGTCGGCCAGCGCATGCTCGGCAGCGTGACGCGTTATCTCATCGCGCAATTCTTTCATTCGCTCGAGCGCCGGATAAGACCAGCGAACGCCGGCTGGCGGACGTGGTGGTCGCGTCTGCGGCGGCGCAACGAGGGCGAGCCGTGAAACCGGTGCCGTTCGACTATCACCGTCCACAGACCGTCGCGGAGGCGGTCGCGCTGCTATTCGAAAAGCGCGAAGACGCGGCCGTTCTCGCCGGCGGCATGACGCTCGGACCGATGTTGAACCTGAGAATGGTCCGTCCGCGCGCCGTGATCGACATTTCCCGTATCAAGGCGCTGAAGACCATTTCCGTGAGTTCCGCTGTCGTGGCGACCGGCGCCGGAGTGGTGCAGAGCGACGCGCTACGGTCCGACGTCATCGGCCGCGAGGTGCCGCTGCTCGCGCTGGCGCTGCCGTGGGTCGGGCATTTTCAGACCCGCAACCGCGGGACGCTCGGGGGCTCGGTCGCGCACGCGGACCCGAGTGCCGAGATCCCGCTTTGTCTCGTGGTGTGTGGTGGAACCGTCGTGCTGCAATCGCGCCGGCGGGAACGGCGTGTGCCCGCGTGCGAGTTCTTCGTGGGTGCGTTGACGACGCAGCGCCGGTCGGACGAGATCGTGACGGCTCTGGAATGGCCGCGGTGCGCTCCGGACGCCGGTCATGCCTTCACGGAGATCGCGCAGCGACACGGCGATTTTGCCATCGCCGCCGCAGGTTGCAGCCTTCGGCTCGGAGGGGACGATCGGATCGAGGAGCTGTCGCTCGGCGTCGGGGGCGTGGAAAGCCGGCCGGTCGCGATCGACGCGAGGAGCTTTCTGGGCCGTCCAGGCGGCGAGATCGCGGCCGGCCTGGCGGAGCATGCCGCCGCCTGCGTGACGCCCATGGAGGATCACTCGGCCAGCGCCGATTATCGGGCTGCGCTCAGCAAGGTGCTGGTGGAGCGCGCCGTCGGCGATGCGCTGGAGATGGCACGGGAGCGGAGAGGCCGGCTGCAATGACGACGCTTCATCGCGCGGCCGGCGAACGGTTTACCGTCGCGCTGACCTTGAACGGCCAACCCCGGTCCGGCCAGGCGGAGGCTCGCACGCTGCTGTGCGACTTTCTCCGTCATGAGCTCCAGGCCTTCGGCGTTCATGTCGGCTGCGAGCATGGCGTGTGTGGCGCCTGTACGGTCCTGGTCGACGGCCGCGCGGTGCGCAGCTGCACCCAGTACGCCGCGCAGGCCGATGGCGTGGACATCGTAACGGTTGAAGGGCTCGCCGAGCCCGGCACGCTCAACGGGGTGCAGCGCGCCTTCGCGAAGCATCACGCCCTGCAATGCGGGTTCTGCACGCCGGGCATATTGTGCTCGGTCACGCATTTCCTGCGCGAGGTGCCCGCGCCGGACGAGCAGCAGGTCCGCGACATGCTGTCCGGCCACATCTGCCGGTGCACGGGCTATGCGTCCATCGTCGCCGCCGTGCTCGAAGCCGCAAGCGCCGTCAGCAAGGGTTCGTGACCATGGATCTTGGCAGCGCATTCGCCGTCTCGGTCATGCGTCGACCTCGACAGGAGGCGTTGGTCGACGGCGGTCGGCGTGTGACCTACGCCGAGTGGTACCGCGAGATCGCGTCGGTCGCCGGCGGCTTGCAGGACATGGGCCTGCAGGCAGGCGACCACCTCGTGGTCGTGATGCGCAACCGCTACGAAATGGCGACGCTGTACTGGGCGTCGCATTTGCTCGGTGTCGTTTTCACGCCCGTGAGTTGGCGGGCGACCGCGGAGGAGATCAAGTATTGCCTCGAGGACGCCGACGCCGCGGCGGTGGCGTTTGACGGCGCCGCGGGCGACGCCGCAGCCGAGGCTGCCGCGACGCTGAAGATCGATCCGCGGCGGGTGATCATTGCCGCCGACGGCAAAGGCGAGGGCAGGCCGTTCGGCCGTTTGCTCGAGGCACGGCCGGTCGCCGGCCCTGTCGCGGTCGGCGAGCACGCGACCTGCCTGATGCTCTACACGTCCGGAACCACGGGGCGTCCCAAAGGGGTGCCGAGAAGCCATCGCAACGAGCTGACGGCGGCGATTTCGCACATCGCCCAGAACCAGTACCGGCACGGCGACTCCGGTCTCGGCGTGATGCCGTTCTTCCACACCATGGGGGTGCGCATCCTCCTCAGCATGGCGCTGCTCAACGGGCGCTTGGTCTGCATGCCGGACTACGGGCCTGAAAACGTGCTGCGGCTGATCTCCGAGGAACGGCTGACGACGCTCTTTCTCGTCCCCACGATGTTTCACGACCTGCTGCGGCATCCCAAGTTTGACGCCTTTGACTTGCGTTGCTTGTCCCGCGTCGGCTTCGCCGGCATGACGATGACGCCGGCGCTGGTCGAACGCTGCCTGGATCAGCTCGAACCCGATCCGTTCGTCAACTATTACGGCTCCAGCGAAATCTATACGTTCAGCTATTGCGATCATCTCGATCGCAAGCCCGGCTGCGCCGGGCGCGCCGGGATGAACCAGATCATACGCGTCGTCTCGCCGTCCCGTGACGACGACATCGAGATCGATCTGGCGCCGGGCGTGGCCGGCGAGATCGTCGCCAGCATGCGCAGTCCGGAAGCCTTCTCCGGCTACTGGAAGCGACCCGACGCCGACGCCAAGGCGATCCAGGGCCGCTGGTACCGCACCGGCGATCTCGGAAAGTTTGACGAGGACGGGGAGCTCTATGTCGTCGGCCGCGTCGACGACATGATCATCAGCGGCGGCGAGAACATCTTTCCCGAGGAGGTGGAGGATGCTCTCGCGCGCAGCCAGCTGGTCGCGGGATGCGCCGTCGTCGGCATGCCGGACGAGCGGCTCGGCGCCAGGGTGGTGGCGTTCGTCGAGCCGGCGGTCGCCGAAGTCGCACCCGAGCAGCTCGACCAAGCGTGCTTGCGCAGCGGTCTTGCCCGTTTCAAGCGACCGCGGGAATACGTATTCGTGAAGGCCATCCCGCGCTCGGCGTCCGGCAAGCTGCTGCGCCGAAAGCTGCGGACCGGGGAATACGAGGCATTCGAAGGCAACAAGGTCACGGTGAAGGAAAGATCATGAGCAAGGACTATGCCGAGCAGCGCGCATCGATTCTGCGCAATCTCGACGGCCTGCACTACGAGGTCGACCCGACGCGGAAGCTCGGCGTCCTCTGGCTCGACCGGCCGCCCTTGAACGTCGTCTCCTACCGCGGCCGCAGTCAGATCGCCGCGATCATGGAGGCGTTCGGGCACGACCCGGATGTGCGCGTCGTCGTGATCCGCGGAAAGAACGGCGTGTACACGTCGGGGGGCGACGTCAAAGCGTTCCCGCAGATCGAGCGCGACGGCATGTCCCACCTGGCGTGGAACATCGCCGCGCCGGAGCGCTGCCCGAAGCCGGTCATCTGCGTGATGGAAAAGTACGCCATGGGAGTGGGGCTCGAGCTCGCGATGGCGTGCGATATCCGGATCGCCACCAAGGACACGGTATTGGCGCTGCCGGAAGTGACGCTCGGGCAAATTCCGGGCAGCGGCGGCAGTCAGCGGGTCGCGCGTATCGCCGGGCTGACGCGGGCGGTAGACATGATGATGCTCGGCCGCCGCATTCCGGCGCCGGAAGCCCACGCCTGGGGCCTGCTCACGCGCGTCGCCGACGACACGGCTGGGCTCGATCGGGTTCTGGACGAGATCGTCACGACGCTCACCCGCATGTCGCCGCTCGCGCTCAAGACGATCAAGCGCGTGCTGAACACGTCCTACGACACGAGCCTCAACGTGGGCTTCGAGGTCGAGGGGCACGCCTACGAGAAGCTGCGCGAAAGCGGCGATTACAGGGAGGGCATCGCCGCCTTCAGTGAGAAGCGCAAACCCAATTTCACCGGCGCCTGAACGCCGGATTGTATCCCGGAGGGTGACCGGGGCGGCACTGGATGACGGATCGCCGCCCTGCCTCCTCGCGGATCCCGATGCGGCGGCGCTGCCGTCAGTCCGGCCAGCCCGAGTGATAGTGGCGCAAGATCTCTCCGCGAATGAACGGGTCGGGATCGCGGCCGATGATGCGGTTACCCGACACCACGTCGTTGGGATCGATGGGGACGAGCGGACCGAAGCCGTAGTTCGGGTTCGCCTGCGTGTCGTAGCCATAGCCGTAGGGCGCTGGGTTGCGTCGGTGCGCGTAGGCGGCCTCGTAGGCACGAGAACCCCGCGCGTAGGCCGCCTCGGTGGCGGTCAGGGTCGCCGCTGCGAGCGATGCCGCGAGCGCCAGCCTGGTAGCGAGCGTCTTCATTTGACGCCTCCGTGGGTCATCGATGGATCATGACCGTTAGCTAGGTGGCGCTGTCCGGGCGGGTTTGAGCGCCCTTGCGGCAGCTTGCCGGCAATTGCCTCGATCGCGATCCGGCTGCGCGCTGCACGCCGCGCGACCTTGCTGCTCGTCGGCCGGCTGGTTGCAGCGGATCGCGGCGCCAGGCCGCTTTTCCGGGCAGGTCATGCGGCAAGCGGCGGCGCTGGTATTCGGGCCGATGGCGAGGACGTGCGGTCGCAGCCGCCGAGCGATCAAAGCGGGGCGGTCCAGTTCACGTCCCGGAGCGCCAGCGCCGGTCTATGCAAGATCCAGCGGCAACTGCCGCGGCGGCGCCGTCGAATAGCACAGCGTTCCATCCGCAGTGACCGAGGCAAAGGGCGTGACGCGCGCCTGCTCGGTGGCGCCATCGGGAAGAATGTGCAGCACCTCGAACTCGCGAAGGATCAGATAGTCGGAAATAATCTGGCGGTGACATTGCCGCCAATCGGCCTCGGCGCACATGATGGCGCAGACCTGTCGCGCCGCAGCCAGGCTCAGCGCGTGCATTGCATCGTGGAATGAATTGCTCTGCGCATGATCGGCGTAATTGCGGAGGAACGGTTTTCGCCAGGCGGTATTGCGGGATTCTCCACCTGCAATCGGATCGCGCAGCCCGCCCAGGTCTTCGAGATGCCAATAGGCAATCCCGTATCGCAGCAGGTCGCCGGCGAGCCGATCGCGGTTGAATTGCGGATGTCGGCGCGAGAACGGAACCCGGCGCACGTCGACGACCTTGGTCACGCGCGGGCCGGCGAGCAAATCGGCGAACCGCTCGAACGAATGCCGGGAGTGCCCGATCGTATAGACGTGCGCGCGCATGCTGCTTCGCCCGAAATGAACTCCGCGGGCGAGACCAAGCTGGTCTCTTTCCCGTTCGGGTCATAGGCGAAACTGCCCACGCAGGGAAGGCACGCCCAGCGCTCGGGCGCGCGCCTGCCGCAGGTCGCTCGTGAGGGCAGCGCAAGGGCGCACCATTCGTGCAGTGCGCCCTTGCGTGGCGTACGGCCTCAGCGCCCCGGCGCGAGCGCGAACTTGCCGTCTTTCACGACCAGCATGACGACGCTGTCGGCCTGGGCGCCGAAATGATCCGTCGGCGAATAGCTGTAGACCGCCGTCACGCCGACATGATCCTTGAGTCCTTCGATGGCGTCGCGGACCCGGCTGCGGTCGGTGCCTGCTTTGCGCAGCGCCTCCGTGATCATCATCGTCGCATCGTAACCGTTGCCGGCAAACGTCGCCGGGAGCTTGTTGAATTTGGCTTGATAGTCCTTCACGAACGCCTGCAGCACCGGCTTCTGTGGATCGTTGGCTGCGAGCGAGTCGATGACGTATATCTTCGACGATGGGATCAGCACGCCATCGGCGGCCTCGCCCGCCAACCGGAGAAAATTGAAGTCGTTCGCGGAGTGAGCGAG
The DNA here is from genome assembly GCA_049579765.1 of Xanthobacteraceae bacterium. Lineage (GTDB taxonomy): Bacteria > Pseudomonadota > Alphaproteobacteria > Rhizobiales > Xanthobacteraceae > VAZQ01. The sequence continues at coordinate 10,870 of JBAUOM010000845.1, read as the reverse complement.
GTAGACCGGCGTCTTGATGCCGAGTTGGCGGTGGTTCTTGACCGAGATTGCCAGGCCCGGCCCGGTCGCCCAGATGACGGTCGCTTCGGCATCGCTGCCGCGGATCTTCGTGAGCTGCGGGGTGATGTCCTTGTCGTCATTAGCAAACGTCTGCTGCATGACGATCGTCACGCCATACGAGCCGGCGTTCTTTTCGAGCTGCTCGCGCCCACTGGTGCCGAATGGAGTATCCGAGTTGAGCAGCGCGATCTTTTTGATGCCCTTCTTCTTCATGTCCGCCAGCATGATGCTCTGAACGAGCACATCGGTGAGCGGTGCAAGAAAAATCCACTTCTTGTCGGCGGGCGGCAGCACGATGCCGCGCGAACCGCCGTTGGAAATCATCGGCGTTTCGGACCGTTGCACGGTATCGATCGCAGCGAAGGAGGAGCCGCTGTTCATCGGGCCCACGATTGCCACGACCTTGTCCTGCTCGGTCAGGCGTTTGACCGTGGAGACCGTCTTGGTGTTGTCGCTCTCGGTGTTGATGTTGATCAGCTCGAGCTTCTTGCCCGCAATGCCGCCCTTCGCATTGATCTGGTCGACGGCAAGCATCGCGCCGTCGAGGCCGGGCTGGCCGAGCGAGGCAATGAAGCCTGAGGTCTCCAGCAGCCCCCCGATCTTGATCGTCTCTTGCGACCAGGCATCGGTCACGGCGGTTGCCGCCAGTGCCAACGCCGCAATGACTGCAGTTCTCGTCGTCGTCATCGTGCTCTCCTTAGCTGGAAGATCGGTGGGATGTCGTCGAGTGCGCCATGTGTCTCGACGCACGGTATGCGCGGCCGCAGACGCCGCCTTGGATCCGGCCCCGGCGGCCGAAGCGAATGCCGAATACCAAGCGCTTGCCGGCTCCGGTCAACGTGCTCATGGCGCGCTCGACCCGAGAGCCGCTGCCCTTCTCGCGGGGGTCGCGGCTTCGTTGACCGCCGCCGCACCGGTGTCGTTCGCCGCGCCGAGATAGGCGCTGGTGATCGCCGGATCGCCACGCAATTCGCGCGCCGGTCCGCTGTTCACGACGCGGCCGTTGGCCAGCACGTAACCGCGGTCGGCAATCGCAAGGGCGGCGGCGGCGTTTTGCTCGACCAGCAGGATCGTCAGCCCTTGCGATCGCAGCCGATCGAGGCAGGCCATGATCTCCTCGACGACCTGCGGGGCCAAACCGAGAGAGGGCTCATCCAGCATCAGCAGCCGGGGCGCCGCCATCAGGGCGCGTGCAATGGCGAGCATCTGTCCCTGCCCCCCGCTCAGCGTGCCGGCCAACTGGTGCCGGCGCTCCAGGAGGATGGGAAACAGCTCGTAGATCGCCTGCAGGCGCCGCGCTGTCTCGAGCTCTTCGGCCTTGGACGGTCTGAGCAGGGAGGCGATGCCGGCCGCTCGGCGCTTGGCGTAGCGCCCGGCCAGAAGGTTATCGATCACGTTCAAGGAGGCGAACAGAGCGCGGCCTTCCGGTACCAGGCTGAGACCGCGCCCCACGACCTGGTCCGGGCCGAGCGCCGCGATGCTCGCGCCGAGCAACGACATCTCGTCCGCGCTCGAGCTTTCGGTTCGCGCCAGCGTCTTGAGCAGCGTGCTCTTGCCGGCGCCGTTGGCGCCGATCAAGGCGACGATCTCGCCGTCGCCGACGTCGAGCGAGACGCCGTCGAGAGCGCGTTGCCCGCCGTAGTCGGCCCTGACATTGCGCACGCGCAGCAGAACCTGGCGGGGGCCGGCGGCCGCGGCGGGCAAAGGCGTCGAGGCCGCGGCGGCGGCTCTGCGACGGCCCAGATAGGCTTCGATCACCTTGGGGTCGCTGCGGACCGCTTCCGGTCGCCCATCGGCGATCAGGAGGCCATGATCGAGGACGACGAGCCGCTGCGACAATTGCGCGACGAACGCCATGTCGTGCTCGATGAAAAGCACGGTCTTCCCCGCGGCGGAAATCGCCCGGATGATCGCCGCCAGCGTTTTTTTCTCGGTCTCGCTCAAGCCGGCGCCCGGTTCGTCGAGCAGCAATAGTTCCGCACCGGTCGCGAGCACGCGGGCGATCGCAAGGAGCCGCCGCTGGCCCGCCGTCAACACCGAGGCCGGCTGGTCCGCGCGAGCGGTCAAGCCGACCTGGGACAACAGGTCGTCGGCCTTGCCGCGCAGCTCCGCCATGACGGTGCGCGCGTGGCCCCACCCGATCAGGCTGGACAGGAGCCCGGTTCTCGCAGCGGCAACGGCGCCCGCCATGACATTTTCGCGCACGCTCATGTGCCGAAATGGTTCGGCCGCCTGGAAAGTGCGGCCGATTCCGAGCGCATTGACGCGATGGGGCGGCAGGCTCTCGATCCGCTGGCCGTTGAAGCGGATATGGCCGGCCGTCGGCACGAGCGCGCCCGCCATCGTGTTAAGAAGCGTGGTCTTGCCGGCGCCGTTCGGACCGATCAGCGCCAGCAGCTCGCCCCGGCGCACGCTGAAGCTGACATCGCTGACCGCGCTGAGCCCGCCGAACCGCACGCTGACGTTCTCGACCTCGAGCTGCGGCGGCGGACGCGTCATCCGGCGCTCCGCATCGGCGTCATTCTCAAATTTGCGACCAGGCCGCCAATACCGGCCAGCAGACCGCGCGGACAGAAGACGATGACGGTGGTCAACAAGACGCCATAGGCGATGACGTCGTAGCTACCGAGCGGCTTCAGGACCTCGCCGATCAGCGTGATGAAGGCGACTCCGAAAAGAACGCCCCAGATGTTGGCGAAGCCGCCGACCGCTACCATCAGCAAGAGCCGGATCGAGAAGCCGACGTCGAACGGCCCCGGGCTGAGATAGCCGATGTAATGCGCGTAGAGGCCGCCCCCGAGCGCCGCCATGAACCCGCTCAGCATCATGATGTGGCATTTGATCGCGCCCACATCATTGCCGATCGCGGCCGCAGCATGCTCGTTCTCGGCAATCGCCCGCATCGACAATCCGAGCGGGGAGTTCACGAGATTTTGTGCGAGCAGCATCATCGCGAGGCACGCTCCCCACACCACGGGAAAGACGGCGAAATCGCTCGACAGCCTGTGGCCGAAGAGGCTGAGCGGCGCAATTCCGGTGAGGCCGTTCGGGCCGCCGGTCAGCTGGCGCAGCTCTACGATGCCGATGTGGACGATGATGCCGAACGCCAATGTGGCCATTGCGAGGTGGTGTCCCTTCAACCGGAACACCAGCGCGCCGATCCAGCGCGCGATGACGGCGACGATCATCGCCGCAAGCAGGATGCCGAGCCAGGGATCGAGTCCGACATGGCGGCCGAGCAGGGCGGCGCCATACGCGCCGAGACCGTAGAAGGCCGCATGACCGAGCGAGATTTGTCCGGTGTAACCCATCAACAGCGCAAGACCGATGGCCGGAAGCGCATGCAATCCGATCACGACGAGCAAATTGGTAAAATAGCCGCTGTCGAGGAGAAGGGAGCCGGCGAGCGCGAGCGCCAGGATCGGAAAGCGGACCATTTCACGAGCTCGCACGTTCCATCTCGCCCAGCAGCCCGCCCGGTCGGAAGAACAGGAAGAGAAGCAGCAACACGAAGGCGATGGCGTTCTTGTAGCCGGAACTGACGTAGCCGGCCGCGAAAGCCTCCAGGATTCCGAGCAGCAGGCCGCCGAGCGCGGCGCCCACGGGATTGCCGAAACCGCCGATGATGCAGGCGACGAATCCTTTGATCCCGAGCTGCAGGCCCGAATCGTACTGGGTCAGCGCGATCGGCGCGATGATGATTCCCGCAACTGCGCCGAGTGCGCCGCTCAGCATGAAGCTGATGGCGCTCATGGTCGAGACACGCACGCCGACGAGCCGGGCAGCAAATGGATTCATCGCGCAGGCCCGGAACATCTTCCCGAGATAAGTGTGCTGGAAGAAGACATGGAGGCCCCCCACCAGCGCTGCGGCGGTGCCGATCACCCACAGGGATTGCGGCAACAGCGTCGCGCCGAACAGCTCGATCGGACGCTCGCCGGAGAAGGCCGGCATCGGCTGCGCATCCGTCCCCCACACGATCACGGCGACACCTTGAATGACGACGCCGATGCCGATGGTGACGATGATGCCGCGGATGACGTCCTGGCGAACCGGCCGGACGGCCGTCCGCTCGATCAAGGCGGCGAGCGCGCAGGTAATCGCGATGGCGAGCAGCGCGGCAGGCAGCAACGGGATGCCGGCAAGATTCAGGCTGATCGCCGTCAGCGCGCCGACCACGGCGAAGTCGCCCTGTGCGAAGTTGACGATGCCGGTGACGTTGTAAATGCCGGTGAATCCCACCCCGACGAGCCCGTAGATGCTGCCGACCACCAAGCCGCTGAGCAGGAACTGCAGCGCCTCGACCATAGGGGCTCCTCGCGGCGTCAGGCGCCGCCGTCGGTCCGCATCCACGATTCCGAAAACGCCAGAAAGGCGGTGCTCTTCTTGGTGTCGGCGAAATCGCGCGTAACGACCTTGCCGCGCAGCGGCCGGCCGTTGACGGTCACCGACGCCTTCTGCGCGTCGATGAAAAGGCTGTACATCTCGTGCCGCTTGGTCGGTCCCTTCTCGGGCGGCATGTCGACTGCATAAGGCTGGCCGAGCTCCTCCCAGGTGGCGACGACCTCGTAGTCGCGGCTGCGGACCACCTCCGAATAGGCGTTGCGGGTATCGCCGCGCCGGAGCACTTCCGTGAGCGGCAGATAGGTGATCGCCTTGATGCCGGGCGAAACGCGGAACGAGGCGAAGTTCGAGAAGAACTCGGCGACCAGATAGCGCGCAAGCGGTTCGTTGTCGCAGATGCAGAAATTCCTGGTCTCCGGCAGCCCGCGCTCGACGTTCGGCTCATCCAACACGACGATGCCGTGGCCCATGCCGGCGGGCGAATAGACGATGCGGAAGAAGCACATCAATCCGGTCCACGGACCGTCCTCGCGCTCCTTGAGATAGATGCCGGGGTTCTCACCGGTCCAATCGACTGCGCCGGGGTGAATGGGGGATTTCTGCGGACTCATCGTCTCACTCCGCCGCTCGGGCAAGAAACGACTGCTCGTAATCGTGCATCAGCGCGCGCACGCGCTCCGCGCGATCCGGCGTGGAATGATGTTCACCGTGGATCACGATGTCGGTCACCTTGCGGCCGATGTCGGCAAGCATCTCCCTGTCGTCGACGTCCGGCAGCAGCGGAATTGCGAGAACGGTGTCGTGGCAATAGGTCGGCGTGCGGGCGCCCGACCTCACCTGCGAAACATGCAGGGGCTGGTCGGCTGCCAGTTTCTGCATCTCGCGACGAAGCAGACGACGCAGCATGACGACGCCCTTGTCGCAGTAGGTCAGGTGCTCCAGCGCATGGATCGCAATCGGCCGTTGCGACACTTGAGCGTCGTAGTCGCCGGGTAGGCGCTGCCGCTCCGCATAGGGTTGCGCGCCGGTCTGCCCGTAGAAGTCCACCTTCTCCAGCCCGCACTCCTCCTCCTTGCCGATGCCGCGCGGGTCGACGTCGGGGTGGAAATGCCGCCAACCGATGATCTTGCAGGTCCGGTTGTCGACCGGAGTCGTCCAGCGCGTGATGCCCACGCGGGAGAATTGCTTGCGTTCCTGGCCGTCTTCCCAGATGTGTCCCACCTGGGCGAGATTGGGCAGGATGATGTCGTTCGAGCGGACCCAGACCTTGTCGTTCCAGCGCCGCGTCGTGATGTAGATCATGCCGGTGGGCGTCTCGGCGAAATCCATGACCGGCAGCTCGCCCCAGACATCGGCGAAATGAGAGAACGTCACGCGGGTGTGCAGGAACACGGCATGGGCCGGGTCCATGACGTTTTCGTGCACTTGCAGCCAGTTGCAAGGGTACGTCAGGCTGTAGGGCACGAGCTTGTCGCCGGGTTGCTCGTAGCTGTCGTAGATCGGAAATTCCGGAATTTTGTCGGGCGGGCCGAAATAACCGAAGACGAGACCCTGGTACTCCTTCGCGGGATAGGCGCCGTGGCAGAGCCGATCCTTCAGCGGGCTGCCGGGCGGGTCGCCGGGCGTTTCGAGGATGCGGCCATCGATCCCGAACAGCCAGCCGTGGTAGCAGCAGCGGATGCCGCAGTCGGTGGGCAGGCCGAATTCGAGCGAGGTGCCGCGGTGGCTGCAATGTCGGTCGAGCAGGCCGAAATCGCCGGCCGTGGTGCGAAACAAGATCAAATCTTCGCCGAACATCCGCACCTTGACCGGCAGGTCGCCGACCTCCGCCGTCATCGCCACGGGCTGCCAGAAGCGGCGGAGATATTCTCCCCCGCTCGATCCCTTCTCGACGTGGGTCGCCTGCGCGTCCTCGGCGGGCGACGGCGGGTTGAAGTAGCCTGAATAGGGCTTGGTCAGGAATTGCCTCTGCGTCGCCATCGCGCTCTCCCTTGACCGGAGACGGAGTTGCTGCCGGCGCCGGCCGGCCTTCGTCGTGCCCCGACGATGGCCTCGGCAAGCGCGACCGCCTGCCGAAGTAGGCGAGGAATTCCTGATTAGAGCAATTATTATCAATTGGAGATCGAGTTCGAGTTTTTTGAATTGGAGCCACGGATCGCGCCGCGCGGCGCCTCGGCGTTGGCGGAGATCGTGCTACCTCCGGTCGAGGGGACGCTATTTGCGTTTCGGGCTGCGAGCCTCCACTCCGGGGGAAACGGCTCGGACCAGCCTGAGGCGCGAGATCCGGCCGCCGTCGGAGCTGGCGTTCACCGGCAAGGCGGCGGAGAGGTCGCGGGCGCGCCGGGTGACCTCGTCGATGATGGCGGGTGCGCGATAGCGGTGCAGACGCGCGAGCACGAGGTGAGCGGGCCTGGATACCTCGACCAGCGGCCGCGACACGATTGCCTCGTGCTGGGGGAAGTTCAACGGCGGACAGAAATTGAGCAGGGTGTAGCCGAGTCCATTTGCCACGAGGCTGCGCAACATTTCGAACGAAGACGTGCGGTGTGCGATCTTGGGCTCCAGTCCGAGGTCTCCGAAGATCGAGAGGAAATAGTCGCGCGACTTGGGCAGATCGAGCAGGATCAAAGGCTCATCCACGACCTCGACCAGGCTGATGGCCGGGCGCCGCGCCAGGCGATGGTGGCAATGCACCACGACCTGCAGCGGCATGCTCCGCAGGACCGTGCAGTGCAACGAGCGGGGAACGTCGAAATCATACAGAATGGCGAGATCCAGCGTGCCCGCTTCGAGCCCATCGACAAGACTTTCGTGGTTGCCCTCCCGCCACCGCACCTGCAGGCGTGGATAGGACGCGGCCAGGGCGCCCAGCAGGGCCGGGATCAAGAACGGCGCCACGGTAACCACGCAGCCGATATTCAGGCGCGCGGGAGACGCGGCGGGACCGCCGTGACCCGCCGTCTCGATTTCCCGGGCGCACGACAGCATGGTGCGGGCGCTGACGGCGAGATCGCGGCCCGCTTCGGTGAGCACAAGGCCGCGCGCGTGGCGGCGCACGAACAGCTGCGCCTCCATCATCGCCTCGATCTGCGCGATGGCCATGGACACCGACGGCGCGGAGACGTGCAGCGCATGTGCCGCCTTGCGGATGCTCTGGTGGTTGGCCGCCGCGAGGAAATAGCTGAGCTGCCGCAGCGTGAGCTTAGGGATGCCATCCACGCTCTCGAGGCCGGGAGCGGCAGCCGGGGGACGATCAATGCTCGGCATGGTGATGGTCCTGTTCGCATCTCCCGACCCGAAAACGCAATTTCCGGGCCACATTCGCGCCCGGGGCCGCGGGCGGTGCGAGCGCCCGCCATTCTTGGCGCGCTCGCCTCCGGCCGTCCGTTCCATCGGCGCGTCGGCGCCGCCTCCCGGCCACTATAGCCCGGGGCCGATCCGCGACCCAGGAGGATCATCCGGGCCGGGAGCGCGCACCGCCCAGCATCGGAAGCCAAATCCCGTGGCGTTCCGCGCATTCCCGCGCAAGGTCATAGCCGGCGTCGGCATGCCGCATGATGCCGGTCGCAGGATCGTTCCAGAGCACGCGGGCGATCTTTTCCGCGGCTGCGGCCGTGCCGTCGGCGACCAGCGCCATGCCGGCATGCTGCGAATAGCCGATACCCACACCGCCGCCGTGATGGAATGACACCCAGGTGGCGCCGCACGCCGAGTTCAGCAGCGCGTTCAGAATCGGCCAGTCCGAGACGGCATCGGAGCCGTCCAGCATGCCTTCGGTTTCGCGCATCGGAGATGCGACCGATCCGGAATCCATATGGTCGCGGCCGATGACGATCGGTGCCGAGACTTCGCCGCTCGCTACCATCTGGTTGAACGCCAGGCCGACGCGATGGCGCTGGCCGAGACCGAGCCAGCAGATGCGTGCGGGAAGGCCCTGAAAACGCACGTGGGCGCGCGCCTTGTCCAGCCAGGTGTGCAGGAACGGGTCGTCGGGAATGAGCTCGCGCACCTTGGCGTCGGTGCGATAGATGTCGCCCGGATCGCCGGAGAGCGCGACCCACCGGAACGGACCCTTGCCGACGCAGAACAGCGGCCGCACATAGGCCTCGACGAATCCCGGATAGGCGAACGCATCGGCCACGCCCGTCTCCGCGGCCATCGCCCGGATGTTGTTGCCGTAGTCGACGGCGATGCTGCCCTTGCTGCGGAGCGTGAGGATCGCGCGCACCTGTTCCGCCATCGAGCGCTTGGCGGCCGCGGCGGTGCCCTTGGGATCGCGTTCGCGGCGTTCGATCCAGTCCTCGATGCTCCAGCCGACCGGCAGGTAACCGTTGATCGGGTCGTGCGCGGAGGTCTGGTCGGTGACGACGTCGGGGACGACGCCGCGGTCGACGATCTCGCGATAGACTTCGGCGGCATTGCCGATGAGGCCGACGGAAACCGGCTTGCCGCTCCGCTTCGCCGTCTCGATCATCGCCAGCGCCTCGTCGAGGCTCGCGCTGCTGCGTTCGAGGAATCCGGTGCGCTTGCGGAACTCGATGCGGCTCGGTTGGCACTCGACCGCGAGGATCGAGGCGCCGGCCATGGTCGCCGCTAGCGGTTGCGCTCCGCCCATACCGCCGAGACCGCCGGTCAGGAACCAGCGCCCGGCCAGAGATCCGCCGAAATGGCGCCGTCCGATCTCGCAGAAGGTCTCGTAGGTTCCCTGCACGATCCCTTGCGACCCGATATAGATCCAGGAACCCGCGGTCATCTGGCCGTACATCATGAGGCCTTTGCGATCGAGGTCGGTGAAATGCTCCCAGGTCGACCACTTGGGAACGAGATTGGCATTGGCGATGATGACGCGCGGAGCGCCGGGATGCGTCGGAAACACACCGACCGGCTTGCCGGACTGCACCAGCAGGGTTTGATCTTCGTCCAGCGTCCTGAGCACGGAGACGATGCGGTCGAAGGCATCCCAGTTGCGTGCGGCCCGACCGATGCCGCCGTAGACGACGAGCTCCTCCGGACGTTCGGCCACATCCGGATCGAGATTGTTCATCAGCAGGCGCAGCGGGCCCTCCGTGGCCCAGCTTTTCGCGTTCAGCGTGGAGCCGCGCGGGGCACGGATGACGCGCTGATTGTCGGCCATGGTCATGTGATCGATCCGAAATCCGGAGCCGGCCAAAATCAGATCGAATCGGCTGCGCGCAGCGCTGCGATGCGATCGTCGTCGAGAGCGAGATCCGATCGCAGCACCTGCTCGGTGTGCTCGCCGAGCGTCGGCGCGCGCATCGGTGCGATACGCGAGGAATCGGAAAATTGCACCGGCTGCGGGATCAGGCGAACGTCGCCGAGTGCGGCGTTGACGCCGGGCTGCAGCATTCCGCGCGCCTCCAGATGACCGCTCGCCAGGAGGTCGTCGAGCGTCCATACCGGCGCGGCCGGTATGTCCGCGGCGCGAAGCCGCTCCAGCGCATCGGCGCGCGTCAGGCCCTGCGTCCAGGCGGCGATCCGGTCGCGCAGCTCGCTGTCGTGGACGTCGCGGTCGCGATTGGTGCGAAAGCGCGGATCGTCGACGAGTTGCGGCTCAGCCATGGCGTTCGCCAGCCGGCGGAAGACCGGATCGGAAAAACCGACCAGGACGATATCCCCGTCCTTGGTCGGGAAGCTGTCGACCGGATAGGTTTCGGGATGGCGATTGCCGACGCGGCGTGGGCTTCGCTCCGTGAACAGCCGCCGCGCCAGGCTGGTGAGCAGCATGGCGAATACCGAATCCAGCATGGCGACGTCGACGTAGCGACCGTTGCCGGTGCGTTCGCGGTCGTAGAGCGCAGCGGCGATCCCCCAGGCCGCGAACATCCCGGTCGCGACGTCCGCGATGCTTTCCCCGACCGCGGTGGCACGGCCGTCGCGCTCGCCCGTCACGCTCATCAAGCCGCTCATCGCCTGAATGACGAGGTCGAACGCCGGCCAATCGCGGAACGGCCCGTTCTGGCCGAATCCGGAGATCGAGGCGTAGATCAAGCGCCGGTTCGCCGCGCGCATCTGCGCCTGCCCCAATCCGAGACGGTCCATCACGCCGGGCCGAAAATTTTCGACCAGCACGTCCGAGCGCGCCGCGAGCTCGTGAACCAGGCGCACGCCTTCCGGCGATTTCAAATTCACCGTAAAGCTGCGCTTGCCGCGGTTGAGCAGGGCAAAGTAGGCGCTCTCCCCGTTCACGTGCGGCGCAAAGTGGCGGCCCTCTTCTCCGAATCCCGGCATCTCGATCTTGATCACGTCCGCACCGAGATCGGCCAACATGGCGGTGCAGAACGGGCCCGACATCACCCGCGTCAAATCGAGAACTCGCAGGCCGGCAAACAGGTGGCGCGGCGGTTCGATCATCGGCTCATCTCCTGTGCGACCCTGAGAACGACCTTGCCGGTGGTCGCGCGCGCGGCCAGTGCGGCGAGCGCGCGCGGGAGCTCCTCGAACGAGT
>JBAUOM010000844.1:0-8456 GCA_049579765.1 Xanthobacteraceae bacterium | reverse complement strand
CCCCGCTCCTGCTCGAAGTGCTGATCGGGCTGCTGACGGCGGCCTCGGGGGTCCACGCACTGCTGGCGAGCCCGGCGGCGGACGCTGCGCGCTCGAATGCAATCTCGAGCCCTGCGCTGGGATTCATCGGTGCGGTGACGGGCTTCGGCTCAGCGCTGTCGGGAACGGGCGGACCGCTCATCCTGGTCCCCATTCTCATCTGGCTGGATCTTCCCGTACTTTCCGCCATCGCCCTTTCTCAGGCGATCCAGCTTCCGATCGCCGTGCTCGCGACCGCCGGCAACATGCTGTCCGACAGCCTCGATCCGACCCTGGGTGGGCTCTTGGCCGCCGGGTTGGCGATCGGGACTTTCGTGGGCGCAAAGGTTGCCCACGCGGTGCCGCGCAGGGCGTTGCGTGGCGCGGTCGCGATCGTGCTGATCGTGGTCGGCGCCTCGATTGCGCTCAACGTGGTCGCACGTCTCGTCTGAATAGCCCGAGAACTTGCAAGATGGCGTTCGATCCGACCACGCTCCGCCGGGACTATGGCGATCCCGAGCTCGAGGCGCTCGCCTGCCGGACGGACTGCGCCCTGTTCGACTATTCGTTTGTCGGTCGCGCGCGGCTCGATGGGCCCGCCGCCCTCGACGCCGTCGGGCAACTGACGAGAAGGTCGCTGACGAGCCTGCTGCCCGGACAAATCCGCTACGCGCTGCGGGCCGATTCGAACGGCCACCTGCTCTCGGATCTGACCGTTTGGAAGCATGGCGAGACCCGTTACGAAGTGATGAGCGGCCGGTCCGAGGACATCTCGGATCTCGTTCTCGCCGCGCGAGCCGATTGCAAGGTGGAAGACTTGAGCGCCCGCACGTCGATCATCGCGCTGCAGGGACCGCGCGCGCTCGAGGCGCTCGCCGACCTGGCGGATACAGGCGTGCTCGCGACACTCGGTTATTTCACCTTCGTGCCGATCAGAATTTGCGAGGTGGACTGCCTCGTCGGCAGGCTCGGGTACAGCGGCGAGCGGGGCTTCGAAATTCTGCTGCCACGCCCCGCCGCGCCCGAACTCTGGCAACGGCTGGCGCGGCGGGCGCGGCCCGCCGGTTTTGCCGCCGCCGACATGCTGCGGATCGAGGCGGGCTTCGTGCTGTTTGCGAACGAGTTTCGCCTTCCGGTGACGGCGCGGGAGGCGTGCCTCGAACGCTTCGCCGGTTTGTGCGGTGCGGCGCAGGAGCCGGAGCCGGAGATCAGCCTCGTCTGCTTCCGGGCGAACACGCGCGAGAAGCCGGTCCTGTGGCGGCCGACGGCGCCCGTCGTTCGCCCAAACCGGGCGGGGATGATCACCGTCACCTCGGCCTGTCACAGCCTGCAGGCCGGCGGCACGCTGGGGCTTGGCTATGCCCTGCGGTCCGACCTGATCGCGGGGGTGCCGTTGCGCGATCCGACCGGGGCGTTCGCCGATATCCGACCTGCCTCATTGCCCTTCTTCGATCGGCAAAAGCGCCGTCCCAGAGCCGCGTGGACGGCACCGATGCAGGGCCCGTGATCCCCCTTTCATAGGCATTGGCAAACGCCTGATAGGAACTGCGTATTTGACTTGACGCGACGCGAGGCCACCCACTCGATGCGCGCGGACCGGACGTCGGCATTGCTCGGTCGCCGAGGCCGTCCACGCGTCTCCAACGATCCCGTTGGCCCCGTCGTTTCAATCAGGCAGGACCGTCATGGCTGAAGCCGCACCACGCAAGGAAGCCGCGCCGCGCCGGAAGGTGACGATCAACACGCTGATGGCCAAGATGCGCAGAGGCGAGCAGATCACACAGCTTGCCGCCTACGACTACCGCACCGCGGTCGTCTCCGATCGCCTCGGCATGGACATCCTGTGCGTCTCCGACACCGGCGGCATGATCCTGTTCGGCCATCAGAGCACCGTCACCGTCAGTTTCGACGAGGTGATGATGATGGCCAAGGCCATCGATCGCGGCTCGAAATACGGTCTGCGCATGGTCGACATGCCGTACTGGAGCTTCCACGTCTCCAAGGAGCAGGCCGTCGCCAACGCCGGCCGCTTCGTGCACGAGGCCAATGCCGAAGTGATGAAGTGCGAAGGCAACCGGCATCACGCCAAGAATATCGAAGCGATCGTGCAGGCGGGCATTCCAGTCCAGGGCCACATCGGCATCACGCCGATGCGCATGCCGCAGCTCGGCGGCTTCGTCGCCCAGGGCAAGAGCGCGCAACGGGCGAAGGAACTGGTGGACGACGCGAAGGCCTTCGTGGACGCCGGCTGCTTCTCCATTCTCTGCGAAGTCACCACCTCGGAAGTCGCCGAGTATCTCGCGCAAATACTGCCGGTGCCGGTGATCAGCCTCGGCGCCGGCAACTGCGCGCACGGCGTGCACATCATTTCCTCGGATCTGTTCCACCTTTGGGAAGAGCACGTGCCGCGCCATTCGCGCATCTACACCGACCTGATCCCCATCATCGAGGATGTCATCAGCCGCTACATGGCCGATGTCCGCAGCCGCAGCTATCCCGGCCCGAAAGAAACCGTCTTCATGGAGCCCGACGAGCTCGCGAAGTTCGCCAAGGACATGAAGTGGGAGAGGAAGCTCGACGAGATCGGCACGCAGAAGAAATCGGCCTGACGCGCCGACGCGGCGCGGGGTGGGCCTCTTGCCCTCCCCGCGCGCGATTCGGAGCGATCGAGATCCGCTCTAACAGTTCGTCATGCACTGGGTCGCCAAGGTGTCCGGCCGGTCGTCGGGAATGAACCCGTTGCGGTTCGGCATCATCACCTTCGGCAACGTCTCCGCATCCATCACCGCATCGTCCGGGACGAGGCCGTTCAGATTCAGAATATACGCCGCGAGTGCGTAGACCTGATTGTTGGTCAGGCTCTGCGGGGCCGTCATCGGCATGGTGCGCCGGATGTAATCGAACAGGATCGGCGCGTAGGGATACATGCTTCCCGGCGTCAGCACGCGCGTATTGGTCGTGAACGATCCGATCCCCCCGACCATGGTGCCGTACATCGACCCGCCCTTGGCATTTTCGCCATGGCAGCTCACGCACTGTGCCGCGAATAGGGATTTGCCCTCGGCGACGCTTCCCTTGCCGCTCGGGAGCCCCCTCCCGTCCGAGGTGCGGATGTCGATGTTCCAGGCCGCGATATCCGCCTCCGAAACCGGCGTGCCGAAATGCGGCGTGGCGCTTTTCGACTGCGCGTCCGCAGCGTCGAACGCCAGCGACGAGAACACGAGCAGCGCGAGCGTTCCAGCGAGCCTATGCGATCGCATTTTTCACCTCCCCGCTTGGGCTGACCGACCAGGGAAAGACGCCATTGTGGTGCTGCACGAAGCCGACGAGCGCGCGGGCTTTCGCGATCTGGGCCACCGTGGGCTGCACGTAGCCGGTGCTGTCCACGGCGCGGCTCGCAATCTTGGCCGGCCCGCCGTCCCACTGCCAGAGATAGCGGAAGCGGGTGAGACAGCGATCCAGGAACGGCTCTTCGAGAACCGCCTCACGCCAATTCTTGCCGCCGTCGAGCGTCACGTCGACGGCCTTGATGGTTCCGTTCCCGGACCATGCGAAGCCCTCGATCGGGTAGATGCCCGGTCCGTTCAGCTTCATCCCGCCCGATGGTCTGGTGATGACGGACTTGCACTCCATGACGAAGCTGAATTGCCGCCATTTGCCTTCGGGCATCGGGTCGGTATAGCGAGCGGTCTCGCTGCGCAGGTTCCAGGGTTGGTCCGACACCTTGATGCGCCGGAGCCATTTGACCGAGACGTTGCCTTCCCACCCCGGGATGAGCGCCCGCAGGGGATAGCCTTGCTCGGGCCGCAGCCGCTCGCCGTTCTGGCCGTAGACCAGGAGCGTGTCGGCCATCACCTTCTGGATCGGGATCGACCGCGCGTGGGCGGAGCCGTCGGCGCCTTCGAACAGCACCCACTTGGCGGCCGGGTCGATGCCGGCCTCGTCCAGCAGGCTCGAGACCGGAATGCCGGTCCACTGCGCACAGGAGAGCAGGCCGTGCGACTGCTGCACGGTGCTCGAGGCGGCCTTGGTCCAATCGGTGAGCCCGTTGCCCGAGCATTCGAGGAAATGGAACTTCGACACCGACGGGTAGCGCATCAGGTCGCTCATGGAGAATTCGAGCGGCTGCTTCACCATGCCGTGGATGACGAGGCGGTGCTTGTCGGGATCGATGTCGGCCACGCCGGCGTGATGGCGCTCGAAGAACAAGCCGTTGGGCGTGACGATGCCGAGCTGATGCTGCAGCGGCGTCATGCTCCAATCCGACCAGTTCTGCTTGTTGACGAGCACGTCGCTGCGCCTGCGTCTGACCTGCGCCTCGAACTTCGACGGCATCCCGTACGCCGCAGGCTCGATGCCGCGGCCCATTTCGAGGTTCGACTGCGGGATTTCCAGCCGTTGCGCCCCGGCCGTTGCGATCCCTGTCGCCGACGCGACCGTCGCGCCGGCCAAGGCCGCGCCGCTGCGCAGGAAGCTGCGTCTTGCCTGCGATCGAGGGAAACCCGCGTCCACCGCGTCGTCGGTTGCCGACACGCTGCGAGACCTTGGGCCTCGCACCACGTCCGTCTTCTGCATGATGGCGTCCTCCCAGCTTGCCACGGCGCTGTTGGTGGTCGCGTTCGCGCGCAATGTCGCCTCGTGGCGACGTCCGCAAACCGCCGTCTGCACGCGACGCGATGTTGTTTTTGCCAGCGCCGGCAACGCCGAGCTTAAGGCCGGCAAGCAACAACCGCCAAACAAATTCGGCCTATGTCGCAAGAGGGCACGACTATTATAGCCCCGATCGTTCGCCAACCAGGGCGAGCGCCGGTCGGTGCAACCGGCGCTCAGGCGAACTTGTCGTAACGGACGAATTGCGGGGGCAAGCGCGCGTCCCTGATCAACATGCGCAGCGCATGGTCGACCATGACCGGCGGGCCGGCGACGAATCCGAGCATGTTGTCGCAACGCCCGCTCATCGCCTGCCGGGCCGCGTCCGCGACCATGCCCTCCGCCAGTCGGATATGAGGGAATTTCGGGTGTGTCGCCGCCGGCGCAGGCGCATGCGACAGCGCCAGCGTTACCTCCAGCCGGCCCTCCGTCCGGCCGGCGTAGTCGCAGAGTTCGCTCAGATAAAAGCCGTCCTCCAACGTGCGCACGCCGAAGAAGACGTGGCCGGTATGATCGCGGAAATAATCCTCGCTGGCGGCGTGCTCGATGATCGAGAGCATCCCGGCGATGCCCGAGCCGCCGGCAATGCACAGGATGTTCTTGCCCTCCCTGGGATGGAACGTCGCACGGCCGAGCGGGCCGAAGACACGGGCGGCGCGGCCCGCTGCGCCGCCCCGGAACAGCCAGTCCGAGAAAGCTCCGCCCGGCTTCTGCTTGATCACGAAGACGAGGCGGTCGACGTCGCGGCCGAAGTTGACCATCGAGTAGGCTCGTCCGCCTTCGACCTCGGGCACTTCGAGCAGGACGAACTGGCCGGCCTCGAACCGCATCGGGCGCGACAGCGCAAGCTCGAAATGCATGACGTCGGGCGTGAGCTTGCGCAGCGCCCCGAAGTGGGCGGTGCGGTGCTGCGGCAGGGTGTCACAGTCCGGCCTCGCCACGACCTTGGCGGGGACGCGCACGACGCAGTCGCTGCCAGGGCAGGTCTGGCACATCAGGACGTCGCCCTTTTCGCGCTTGAGCTTGGCGAATCCCGGCGCCTGCTCCCAGCCGACATGAGCGGAGCCTTGCATGATCCGCGCCCGGCAAGTGCCGCATGTGCCGGTGGCGCATTCGTAAGGCAGCGCGAGGCCCTGCGCGAGGCCGGCATGAAGCAACTTGTCGGTCGCCCCGCACTCGAAATCGAAAGCGCCCGAATTGGTTTCGACGCGGATCTTCATCGACGGCGGCGATCCGCGGTTGGGCTTTGGGCGCGATGCTCAGGCCTTGCTGAAGAAATCATCGTCCTCCACGTCGTCCGCGTCCTCGAATTCGTAGACGAGCTCCTTGTCGATGAAAGCGAGGATGTCGCCATTTTCCAGCTTGACCTCGTAGGTCTTGAGCGGCCGCTCGGTCTCCCCGAGCATGTCGAGGGAGCTCAGGTCCCACGACCACAGGTGCTTGGTGCAGGTGAGCGCACACTCGGCGATCACGCCGGATTCCTCCAGTGGCTCTTCCATATGGGGGCACAGCGGCGGGATCGCGCGAAAGCCGCTGCCGTAGTTCGCGACGACGAGCGTCACGCCGTCGACCGTGAACTTCCTCAAGCTGTTCTCGGGAACCTCGATAGCCTTACAGACGCGTTTCCAGCTCATGACGCCTCGCTAGCCGATCCGAGGTACGGCATGCGCGTAATGGAATGGTCGGGTCCGCCGTCCGTGCGCAGGCGAATCGCGCTCGTCCCGGGACGCACCACGTTTCTCAGATCGGCCAGTGCGAGCCCTTGTCGAGCCGGCGGTTGTCGAGACGCACCTCTCGCTTGATGAACCGAATCCGGTCGTCGTCGAGCTTGAGCGTATCGATGTAGCGGCCGACCAGAAACAGCCGGCTTTCTCCGGCATCGATGTGCGAGTTCACGCCGTCGAGCAGGTTCTGGTAGACCACGAAAGAGCTGACTGCGGAGGCGGTCTTGCCGTCGTCGGCGACATCGATCGTGTAGACGGTCGTATGCCGCCGCAGCGGCGAGTGGTCGGTATTGTGCTTGGGCAGCAGCTTGACCATGGTCGCCAGTTCCTTTCGGCTGCCCTGGAAATAGGTCATGTCGCGATTGATCTCCGGGCTGAACGACTTGATCGCGTAGTGGAAATCGTCGTCGCAGAGATCGAGCCACTGCTCCCATTTCTGGTCGTCCAGCAGCAAGGTCGCGCGATAGATCGTGTCCCGCACGCCGTCGGCGACATCGGCACCGTTACGCGTCATATGCGCATCCTCCCGCCTGCCTCGGCGGCGCCCCCGTCACTCCGCAGCGGCCGCGGGCAGCGGAGCGAGGTACGGCTGCTCGGGATCGCTCGGCAGCCGGTTCATCCACCTGCCCCATTCGTTGTAGTAGTGGCGCATCCCGTTCTCGTCGTGAATGGTCTGGCCCTCGTGGCGGCCGTGGAGGATGCGGCGCGGCTCCGAGCCCGGCAACATAGCCGCGCCCTGCCCCGTGACGCCGAGCAGGTCCTCGTGCAGGTTGCGACCGAACGGCCCCCAGATCGAGTTGTGATGGTTGATACGGGTCCGCCGCTCCTCCTCCGTGTCGCGCTTCAAGCCGAGGCCTCTGAACTCGATCATGACCTTGTCCGGCGCCAGCGGCGTGACGACGTCGCAACGCAGCGCCGAGCCGCGCAGGTTGAAGTTCATCGCGGGGAAGAGGTCGATCATGTACCACTGGTTCGGCGGCAGGTGCGGAAACGAGAGCGCGGCCCGGCTCTCGAATCCCTCGTACTTGTCGTAGTTCACCTCGAAGGTGCCGACCACGATATGGCCGTGCTCGAACGCCTCGTTCTTGCGTGCGAAGTAGGCGTCGTTGAAGCCGGTCACGCGGTTATGATAGTGCATGAAGTCGTGGTAGAATTCGCTGTTGGTGTCGTGCCAGAGCTTGTAGTTGGTCGGAATGATCGCCTTGTGATAGTGGAACACCTCGAGCGGCTCGGCCTCGAGTGACTTGCGCAGGCATTCGAACGGCTTGCCGCACCACTCCTCCAGCGGGATCGGGTTGTCGTCGAGGCTTACCCACACGAACCCGCCGAATTTCACCTCGCAGCGCAGCCGCCGCAGGCCGACATTCTCCTTGCACAGCCGGTCCTGGAAGCCCTCTTTCTCGCGGCTGATATAGACGCAGTTTCCCTTCAAGTCGTACTGCCATGCGTGGAACATGCAGGTGATGCGTTTCGGATTCCCCGACGGCTGCCCTTCGAGAAAGCTGCCGGCGGGCCGCCGCTCGATCATCATGCCGCGATGCGGGCACACGTTGAGAAACGCCCGCACCTCGTTGTCGGGGCCGCGGCACACGATGATCGGCTCGCGGGCGATGCTGATGGTGCGGAAGTCGTACGGCTCGGGCAGCTCCGACTCGTGGCAGACCGGAATCCACGTGCGCCTGAAGATGTTCGCAAGCTCGTCCTCAAAAATCCGCGGATCGGAATAGATACGGCTATCGACCCACTCGCCGAGCTGGAGCGGCGGGTTTGCGAGCCACTGCTTGTGGTTCTTTGCCGGCATTTCATTCCTCCGGTCTTCCCTCGCGTCGAGGGCACCGATTGCGCGGTGATTCTAGCAGAATCATCATTTCAGCTGAACAGAGATATGGGATCAAAAGTTCCTATTTCGAAATTGAGAGCACGAATAATGCGGCGGTGCGAGATTTCCTTGCCGACGCGTCCCGGCCGGGGCGCCTCCTAGTGTGGCGGTTCGGAAGTCCGCATCATTCTCGCGGAGAGTCCGAAATGCGGACTTCTGAACCAAAGCCACACTAGATCAATAAG
>JBAUOM010000843.1:0-2369 GCA_049579765.1 Xanthobacteraceae bacterium | reverse complement strand
GCGTGCCGGTTGTGGCCGGCGCCCGAATTATGCTGGTCGATATAGAGAATGCGCGCACGAAAACTTATGGTCCCATAGACGCGGTGAACGAGAACTTTTATCTCCTGACGCTGCCCCCGGTGCCCCGCAGGCCGACGTCCCAGTCGTCGAAAGAAGACTACAAGAGCATGCAAGCTTGGGAGGGGGCTTGGCACCACGCCATCGTCGACGGCTACGGCATGTAGGAGCGCCGAGCCTGCCGCGCTGAGGCCCCCCTGCACGCGCCTGCACACGGGCAACGCCGCTCACGGACGCAGATAGACGTATCCCGCCGCCTGCAGTTCGGCGATCCTCACCACGCCGCCGCGGTCGGCGACGACGAAGCCCGGCACCAGGTCTCGCAGCGTGACGTTCTGCGCCTTCATCGTGTTGCCGCAGGCATAGAGTTCAAGGCCGGCCTGCGCGAAACCGCCGACGCGGTGGGTGAGATCGGCATTCGCCGCCGCGCTGTGGAACGCCTTGAGGGCGGGGCCGTGCACGACCAGCGCGATGGTCACCTTGTCGGCGCCGCCCATGCCGTCGATGTGGTTGCGGATATTGCCCAGCACGAACGCGACCTTGTCGATTTGTCCTGCGCGCCCGCGGTGGCGCGCACCGCGCTCGCGGCGGCGCATTCCACATTCCTCACGCGGACGTACGATCCCCGGCATGTCCGCACGCAAACGGACATATCGCCCCGCGCACGCGTCCATGCTGTAGTCGCAACAATTCGATCGGGCGTTCAAACCCCTGCTCGACAGAGGATCATCGGGCGGAGCGGCGGGGTGTCGCGCCAACGATACCATTGCCGATCCGGCGTCGCTATGGTCTCGGGTTCATGCCCATCCAGGAGTATGTCCATGCCCTTCGACGGTCTGCGCCCCTACTTGGAAACGCTCGAGCGGAAGAACCTGCTCAAATGGGTGGAGCGTGAGGTGGATCGCGACTGGGAAATCGGCACGGTCGTGCGCATGATGTTCCGCGCCATGCCCGAGCATCGCCGCGTCGGCATCGGCTTTCGCAACATCCGCGGCTTTCCCGGCGGCCGCGTGGTCGCCGGCGTGGTCGCCGCCTCCTCCGACATGATCGCGACCGCGCTCGAATGCGAGCCCGACGCCAGGGCGATCAATGCGCGCGTCCATCGCGGCATCAAGTCGCCGATCCCCACCGTCATGGTCGACGATGGCCCCTGCAAGGAGGTCAAGCTCGGTCCGGGCGAGCTCGACCTCACCAAGATCCCCACGCCGGTGTGGACGCCGGGCAAGGACGCGGGCCCCTATTTCACGCCGCTATGGGTCACGCGCGATCCCGACACCGGGCGCCGCAATCTCGGCATCCGTCGCTGCCAGGTGAAGGGACCGAACAAGACCGGCATCCTGTTCGGCGCGCCGGACCGCGGCGGTGCCATCCATCACACCAAATGGAAGCTGCGTGGCCAGTCGATGCCCGCGGCGTTCTACGTCGGCGCCGATCCCGTGCACTATCTGGTCGCGCCCTCGCGCTACGGTGAGGACGAGCTGGCGGTGGCCGGCGGCATCCGCGGCGCGCCTGTCGAAATGGTGAAATGCGAAACCGTCGATCTCGAGGTCCCGGCCAGCGCCGAGCTCGTGGTCGAGGGCGAGGTCTCGATGGACCAGACCGAGCCCGAGGGGCCGTTCGGCGAGTTCACCGGCTACATGGCGGGAGGGCGCGCGGGGCCGGTGTTCACCGTCAAATGCATCACCCACCGCAAGAACCCGATCGTCATGGGCGTGGTCAGCCAGTTCCCGCCCAGCGAATCGTCCATGATCAAGAAAGTGTTGCTCGAGGCCGGGCTTCTCCGGCACCTCACCGAGACGCTCAACATTCCCGGCATCGCCGACGCCCACGTGCTCGAGGCCGGCGGCGGCACCGCGGTGCTCTGGGTCAGCCTGCGCAAGACCTATACCGGTCAGGTCGACCAGGTGATGTTCGGGACGCTGGGCCATTTCGGCACCAGCTATTTCAAGTGGCTGGTGGTGACCGACGACGACGTCGATATCCGCGACCCGTTCATGCGCGACTGGATCCTGTCATGGCGGGTGCAGCCCGACCGCGATCTGCGCATCATCCCGAACTCGGGTGCGGTCGAGCTCGATCCCTCGGTGCATCCGCCGAACGTGATCCCGTCCGAGCGCCTGGGCGCCAAGGTGCTGATCGACGCCACCAAGAAATTCGACTATCCGCCGATCTCGTTGCCGCCGATGCAGTTCCTGCAGCGGGTCTATTCCAGCTGGTCGGATTACGGCCTGCCCGCGCTCGAGACGCTGCGGCTGCCCAAGGGGCTGTAGGTTGAAAGCGGATTTTCCGATTAGGATACCCCGAACAATAAC
>JBAUOM010000842.1:0-1685 GCA_049579765.1 Xanthobacteraceae bacterium | reverse complement strand
AGCCTGCTGCGGCGGCCGCGCTGGCGCGCAATCTCCACCGCGATGTGCGCTGCAAGGCGGTCGCCATCGACGGCTGGACCGCGCTCAACGCCTATGTGCCGCCGAAGGAGCGACGCGGCGTGGTGCTCATCGATCCGCCGTTCGAGGACGCCGGCGATTTTCCGCGGCTCGCCCAGGGTCTGGAAGCCGCGCATCGCAAGTGGGCGGGGGGCACATATCTGCTGTGGTATCCCATTAAGGAGCGTGGTGCGCCCGACGCGCTCGCCCAGCGCCTGCGGCGCAGCGGCATGGCGAAGCTATTGCGCGTCGAATTCAGCCTTCCGCTCCCGCGCGGCAGCACCCGCCTCGGCGCCTGCGGCCTGATCGTGGTCAACCCGCCTTGGACGCTTGCGGGTGAGCTTGAAATCCTGCTGCCGGAGCTCGCGCGCATCCTCGCCGGCGCGGGCAGTGGTGCCCACCGTGTCGATTGGCTCGCGCGCGAACGGTAGCCTGCCGTCTTTCCTCGGTCGGGGGACCGCGTCGACGGGCTCCTAGGCGAAAAGTAGTTTCACCACTTTTCCACAGCCCTGGATTAGCCTATTTTTATCCGCTGGCTTTGACGTTCCGCCTCCTGTGGGGGCCGGCGGAGTGACGGAGGCCGAAAGGCCGCTGCTTTCCCCGTTCGTGAATGTCCGGCCGAGCCGCCGCACCGTGGTGGTCGGCGGCGGAGCAACCACGGGGAAAGGAGTTTCCCGATGGCCATGGCAGGTACGGTCAAATTCTTCAACGCCGAGCGCGGCTACGGCTTCATCAAGCCGGACGACGGCGGACGCGACGTGTTCGTGCACGTCACCGCAGTCGAGCGGGCCGGGCTCAAGTCGTTGACCGAGGGACAGCGCATCTCCTTCGATGTCGAGCCCGACAAGAAGGGCAAGGGACCGAAGGCGGTCAATCTCGTGATCACCGGCTGACGCCGCGCGGGCGAACTCTCACCCGCCGCTGTCCGGCCGCCGCAATATCGCCGGCGCTCTCGGCTCGCGGCGCGAGCGGCCATCGACCCACCATACACCTGCCATGTTGACGCTCCGCTACTCGCCCTCATCGCCCTTCGTGCGCAAGATCAGGATCGCCGCGAGTGTGCTCGGCGTCGACCGCGAGATCACCATCGAGCCCGCCGATACGATGAGCCCGGCCGATTCCATCCGGCTGCAGAATCCGCTCGGCAAGATCCCGGCGCTGACGCTCGAGGACGGCACCGTGCTGTTCGATTCGCGCGTGATCCTCGAATATCTCGATCATCGCGCCGGCGGCGGCCGGATCATTCCCAACGACCCCGACGCGCGTTTCTCCGCCTTGCGCCTGCAGGCGCTCGCCGACGGCATCATGGATGCGTCGGTGCTTCTGGTCTACGAGGGACGCTGGCGCCCGCCCGAACGGCATGAGCCGAAATGGATCGAGCTGCAGACCGGCAAGGTCGAGCGCGCGCTCTCGGCGCTCGAGGCCGCGCCGCTGCTGCCTGCGACGACGACGCCCGATGTCGGTCAGATCGCGCTCGCCTGCGCGCTCGGCTACCGCGACTTCCGCTTCGGCTACACCTGGCGCAAGCATCATCCGCGGCTGGTCGTGTGGCTCGATGACTTCGCCCGACGCGTGCCGGCCTTCGTCGCGACGGCGCCGCCGGCCTGAGGCGCGGCGCTCGCGGCCAC
>JBAUOM010000841.1:0-6515 GCA_049579765.1 Xanthobacteraceae bacterium | reverse complement strand
GTTATTTGTTGCCTTTATTGGTTAGCGAATATGCTTATGGGTTCAATGGGGCGATCTTATATTCCCGCAAGGATTGTAGGACCTTCATGGGTTCCAAGAGCCCAAGTTTGGCAGCGCCCGGACCGGGTCCTTTGCCCACCGCGCTGCACATGGCGCGGGGATGCGACAAACTGCCACACTTGGGGGGCCAAGCCGTGCAACTCCAGGTTTGCAAATGAACGGCTCTGGAGGGGATTGCTCGCGCTGCCGGCGTTTCGGCCTCTCGGCAAAAAGCGGGAAGGACCTGCAGGGCTGGCCCCCGAGGTGAGGGTTGAGCCGGCTCGCGGCGGCGCCGTGAGCTCATCATCCCGGCGGCGCGCGGTTGGCCCGGCCGATGCGGCGGGCCGGCAACCGGACTTCTTTCGCGCCATGGAGCTGTGGCCGTTTCATCACGCCCGCGCGAATTACGTCCCGGCTCGCGCCGGTCGTGCTTTGCGCGCTTTGAAGCGAACTATCATGTCCGATGATTCGGCGTGCGGTCCTGCCACTGCGGGTAGCGTGTCCAGTATCTGTTTTCAGTCGAGTTTTGTTCGTTTGTTTGCAAGTCGCAGTTTGCCGTTTCAGGGTGGCAGCCCTCGCGCGCGCGTTTCCTGCCGGGACCGGATATGCGAAGCAGCGTGCGAGCTTCTGCGGAACGCTCTTGTCGGCCGCGCTCGTTGCAGGAGCGGATGGCGCCGCCTGGGCGCAAGACCTGCCCGCGTCGCGCGTCGCGCCGGCTCCCAGTCAAGTCGAGCCGCCGGCTCTGCCCGCGCTGCCCCAAGCTGCTCCCCAAGTTCCCGCGATCACGCCTCCGCAACCCCCGGCATTTCCGAAGGAAGCGGAAGCGCTGAGCTTCGTGCTCCTCGGCTTCGATATCGAAGGCGAGTTCGAGGAATTCGTCGCCGCCCGGCAAGCGTAGGCCGGCGAGTGACGGTCGCCGAGATCTTCACCTTCGCCAATAAGCTGCAAGAGGCGTATGTCGGAGCGGGCTATCTTCTGGCCCGCGTTGTCGTGGTGCCACAGGAGTTGGGTGAACGCGCGCGCGTCAAGATTCAGGTCATCGATGGATTCATCGAGCGAGTCGACGCCACGGCTTTGCCTGCGGCAGTCAGAGCTCGCGTCGCTGCGGTGCTCGGGCCATTGCTCCGAATGGGTCACCTCCGTCAACGCGATCTCGAGCGGCGCCTGTTGCTGGCGGGTGATACGCCGGGGCTCGAGCTCCGCTCGACGTTTGCGGCGGGGGAAGAGATCGGCGGCAGCGTCCTCATCGCGACCGGAAAGTATCGCCCGGTCGGGGCAAATCTCTACAGCGACAACGCCATGCCGGTGACGTTCGGCACCACGCAGGGGGTCGCTCTGCTCGCGCTCAATAGCGTGCTCGGCGTGGGCGAACAGATAACCGTATCCGCCACCGGATTTCCCAACCGCAATTTTGCCAACGAGTTCCCGGTACGCCGCTTTCTGACCGGCAGTGTCGTGGTTCCGCTCGGAATCGATGGATGGAAATTGCTGGTTGCAACGGCGGACGGGAGAACCACGCCCAATGTCGTTGCGGCGGCAGCAACGCAGGGCATATTCAGGCAGAGCAGCGTGGCGCTCGCCTACGACCTGGTGCGGAGCCGGGATGCTCTCGTGACGGTCAGTGGCCGGCTCGATCTCACCTATGAGCGCATCGACGCGCTGGTCGTCAATCCGCCGGTTTCTCTCAGCCTCGACCAGGTCAGGCCGATCAGAGCCACTGTCGAGGGAAATTTTCGGCTGCAGGACACCGACACCAACATCATCTTCGGTGCCACCGTGTCCCGCGGTCTCAATGCGTTGGGAGCGCGTACATTGGCTGATGCCACCCCGGAGCTGCCGTTGTCGCGACAGGGCGCGGACGCGGTTTTCACCAAGCTCAACGTGGGATTTGGAATCCTGCAGAATCTTCCAAGGGACTTCTTTTTCTCCGCCACCAGCTACGCCCAGAGCTCGTTCAATCGGCCCCTGCTCGCCTCGGAGCAGTTCGACATCGTCGGTCCGAAAATGTTGTCCGGCTTCACTGCCGGCGCGCTGCCCGGCGATTCCGCCTGGGCGGTCCGCGGCGAGCTGGGTCATGTAATTCAGGTGCCGAACGGGTCGGGCGGGGTCAACATCACCAGATATGTGTTCGGAGCGACGGGCGAGCGTCTGTTCTATCAGCCGACGGCTGTCGAGTTCGGGAGCGTGCACGCCACGAATTTCGGCGCCGGACTGCGGTTCCAGTTCTCGCGCTGGGTCGATCTCATGCCCAACAGCTACGCCTTCGTGGAATCAAGCCGGCGGCTAAGCACCAACCCGGCGCTGGAGGGATGGCGCGTGTTCGGGGGCATGCTCATGCAATACTGACACCGTGTGCGCGGCGTCGCCTCGTTTGTTCGATGCATGAACGATGAGGTGGTTGTGGCTCGTCGTGACTAGGTGGGACAGCCGTTTTTCGTCACCGGACGGCAATGAATGCTCCGCTTCGCCCGGAGGAGAGGGATGCACAAGATCGTACGACATCTCACGCTGGCTCTCGCCCTGCTTCAATCCGGCGCAACGGCGTCGGCGCCGAGTTGCGAATATGCGGGTCAAACCTACAGTCCGGGCGCCACGATTTGCGAATGCCCGAGCCTCAGGATCGCGCGTGCCGCCGGCGGGGGGCGAGGTGAGATCACGAGCAGAAGATTGGCTTGCAGCGAAGATGAGCAGTGGGTCAACACCAACAGCTTGTGCTTGATCGCGTATACTTGGCCGGAACGGGCCGAGGAGGCTTTCAAGAAATTTCACGCCACGTACTGTCCGCATCTCCCGGTCAATCACGCCGATACCCGAGAAGTCATCAGCGAAGGTCCCGAGAAGTTTTCCGGTGCAGCCGGAAGAAGCCGGGCCTTAATCGCCGTCCAGGCCATTTGCCGTCGGTTTGCCGACTTGTCCGGCCCGTGCAAAGCGATGATCCAGGGCTTGTCGGCGGCCGGCAATTGAAGAAAAGCGTGGAGCGCCCTCGCGGGACAAGCCTGGGGAAGGCCTGCCACGCAGGGCAGCCTCGCGCCTGCGAGCAGAGGGAGACGTTCGACGGTCCAGCCCGCCTCTTGACCGACGGCATCTCGATTGGATCACTAGACTAGGTTCGCCGCGTGCTTCGCCTGTCCCCCGCTCGCGAGGTGGGACCGGATCGCGCGACCAAGCGCACAACGAGGTGCGCCAATCGAGCCGGAAGGAATCCGCATGGCCGAGGCAACAGCGAGTGAAGGCGAATACGACTACATCATCGTCGGCGCGGGCTCGGCCGGCTGCGTGCTGGCCAATCGGCTCTCCGCCGATGCGGGCATGCGCGTGCTGCTGCTCGAAGCCGGCGGCATGGACGACTGGATCTGGTTCCACATCCCGGTCGGCTATCTCTTCGCCATCGGCAATCCGCGCTCGGACTGGATGTTCACCACCGAGCCGGAGGAAGGCCTCAACGGCCGCAGCCTCAACTACCCGCGCGGCAAGGTGATCGGCGGCTCCTCCGCCATCAACGCCATGATCTACATGCGCGGCCAGGCGGCCGACTACGATCATTGGCGCCAGCTCGGGCTCACCGGCTGGGGTTGGGACGACGTGCTGCCGTTCTTCAAGCGCCACCAGGACCACGTGCTCGGACCGAACGACGCGCACGCGGTCGGCGGCGAATGGCGGATCGAGGCGCCGCGCGTGCGCTGGGACGTCCTCGATGCCTTCCGCGAGGCGGCGCGCGAGGCCGGCATCGAGCCGATTGCCGATTTCAACACCGGCGACAACGAGGGCAGTTGCGTCTTCCACGTCAACCAGAAGCGCGGGCGGCGTTGGTCGGCGGCGCGCGGTTTTCTCAAGCCGGTGCTCAGGCGGCCCAATTTGCGGCTCGAAACCGGGTGTCTGGCGGAAGCGATCGTGTTCGACGGCAAGCGCGCCGTGGGCGTGCGCTGGCGGCAGGGCGGCGTGGCGAGGTCGGCGCGGTGCCGAGGCGAGGTCGTGCTCGCCGCCGGATCGATCGGCTCGATCCAGCTGCTCAAGCTTTCCGGCGTCGGCCCGGCGGGGGAGCTCGGGCGCCTGGGCACCGCCGTCGTGCTCGACCGGCCCGGCGTCGGCGAGAACCTGCAGGACCATCTCCAGCTCCGGCTCATCTACAAGATTACCGGCGTCAAGACGCTCAACGAGGTCTATCGCTCGCGTCTGGGGCGCGTGCGCATGGGGCTCGACTACGCGCTATTCCGGCGCGGCCCGCTCACCATGGCGCCCTCGCAGCTCGGGGTGTTCACGCGCTCCGATCCCACGCGCGAGCGCGCCAACATCCAGTTCCACGTGCAGCCGCTGTCGCTCGATAAATTCGGCGATCCGCTGCACCCCTTTCCCGCCTTCACCGCGAGCGTGTGCAATCTGCAGCCCACGAGCCGCGGCTTCGTGGGGCTGCGCTCCCCGGAGCCTTCCGACAAGCCGATGATCAAGCCGAATTACCTTGCGACCGACGAGGATCGTCGCGTCGCCGTCGACTCCATCCGTGTCGCCCGCAAGATCGTGGCCCGGCCCGCGCTCGCCAAATACGCACCGGCCGAGTACCTTCCGGGCAGCGCCATCGGCAACGACGATGCCGCGTTGATCAAGGCGGCGGGCGACATCGGCACCACGATCTTCCATCCCGTCGGCACCGCCAAGATGGGGCGGACGACCGATCCGATGGCGGTGGTCGACGAGCGGCTGCGGGTGATCGGGCTCGAGCGGCTGCGCGTGGTCGACGCCTCGGTGATGCCGACGATCACGTCGGGCAACACCAATGCCCCCACGATGATGATTGCCGAGAAGGGCGCGGCGATGATCCACGAGGATGCGCGGGCGTAGGGAGATGCGCTTGATGTCTTGCGACGACGCTCCGACGCGTCGTCGACCGCAGGCTGAAGCGTTCAACCCGGACGCCGGCCGACCGCTACGCGGAGCGCGAGGCAATGCCCTTGCGCTCGCCGGCGCCCCGCATGACCGCGGCCAGCAATTCATAGATTTCGCTCCAGGCCGACGCCACCTCCGGCGTCCACGTGGGACCCAGCCGCTGCTCCAGTGTCCACAGCAGCGCAGCGCCCACGGAATCGTACTGCGCGTCGGTGACGCCGTAACCGGCGTGACGGCGCCCGAGATTTTCCACCGTCGCGAGCAGGACATCGAGGTTGTCCAGGCCGCTTACGGCGAAGCCCAGGGTGTGCAGCAGCTTCCGGCGTTGCACGAACATGTTCGTCGTGCGGAACAGCCTCCGCGTCGTAGGATCGATCTCGAACAGCCGGCGATAGAACAGTTCGGCCGTCGCCTCGGCCGCGGGAGCGACCTGTTGCCAGGTGTCGCGCACGAGTTGCTTCTGGTCGCGGGTCATCGCGGTGCCTCTCGTGGCGCGAACAGAAAGTTTCATGTCGATGCGCCGTTATCACCGCCTCAGTAGACGGTCGAAAGATCCTCGATCTGCTGAAGCGGCAGATCCATGGCCCGCGTCATCAACTCCAGCGGGTCGACCGATACCGGGGCCGCGGCCTCCCCAGCCGGCGGTGAGAGGTATCGGCGCAGTCACGCTCGAGGTGGTCACGGCCGCGGCCGCGACCACGATACGAAGGGCGTTGTGCATGGGAGCCTCCATTCGAGCTGCCGCCGGGTGCCGGCAGCATGACGCGGATGCTTACCCCCGGCCGGGCCGAGAGGCTTGCAGCGGAACTGCAGCCGATCTTGAATCTGCTTGAGGAATTCCTGGAGATTCTCTGAGCCTGGTGTAGGGATGCGGCCGATGAGCCGCCCTACGGCCTCGCAGGCCAGCGCCGGGACGGATCGGGTACGCCTGGCGGGCGTCCCAAGAGCACGAGTTCGGAGGGAGAGGCGATGTGGTTGGTCGAGCGGGTCAAGGCGATCGTGCTGAGGCCACAGGCGGAATGGAAGGTGATCGAGCAGGAGCCGGAGACGCTGTTCGATCTCCTCATCAATTACGTCGCCATCCTCGCCGCCATCCCCGAGGTCGCCCGCTTCGTGGGCCAAAGCTTCATCGGCGGCTATACGCCGATCATTCCGAGCCTGCTGCGAGCGGTCATCGTCTATCTGGTGACCTTCGCCATGGTCTACATCATCGCCGGCGTGATCGATCTGCTCGCGCCGAGATTCGGCGGCGAGAAGAATTTCGCGAACGCTGTCAAGCTGTCGGTCTATTCGCACACGCCGCTTTGGCTCGCCGGCATCTTCCTGCTCATTCCGGGGCTGAACTTCCTTTTGATTCTCGGCGTCTACGGCGTCTATCTGCTGTGGACCGGGTTGCCGCTCCTGATGCGGGTTCCCGACGAGAAAGCCTTACCCTGCGCGATCGTGGTCACCGCATGCGCGCTTGTCCCGGCCGTCGTGCTGGCGATTGTCTAGTGTCCCGATTCCGAAGTTTGCATCATTCTGCGGCACCCTCGTTTGCGAACTTCGGAATCGAAGGACACTAGCAACTTATTGATCTAGTGTGGCTTTGGTTC
>JBAUOM010000840.1:0-6746 GCA_049579765.1 Xanthobacteraceae bacterium | reverse complement strand
CTCGGTCCCCGAAAGATCGAGGTCGGCCTGAATGAGCGCGATGACCGGCGGCACCGCCAGCACGGTCAGCCGCAGGCTTGCCCCGGCGAGCCAGAGCAGCCCGATCGCAACCCAGAATTCCCGCATCGCATTCCCGGCAGCGGCTTTTCTTTCTTGTCCGTCTTTACTCCCGCAGTGCGCGCACGTGGCAAGCGTGCGGGAGCCAAGCCGCGGTCTCCGCACTCTCTCCCCTTGCGGGAGAGGGCGCCCGAGCGAAGCGAGGGCGGGTGAGGGGTCGCTTGGTCAGAGCTCTCGCAACGGACCCTCACCCGGCTCGCCTACCTCCGCCTACGCTCCGGTAGGCTCGCCACCTCTCATGCGGCGCGACGCGGGCCTTTCCTCAAACACCGAGCTATGGACACGATGCCCCCGCTACGCCGCGCCCTTGAGGCGCTCCAGCGCCTCGTCGATCTTGCGCCGCCGCGTCTCCGCCTCCTCGCGCTTCTCGCGCTCGCCGTCGACCACCTCCTCCGGCGCGCGCGCGACGAAATCGGCGTTGGCGAGCTTGGCGTCGATGCGGGCGATGTCGGACTTGACCCGCGCCATCTCCTTCTCGAGCCGCGTCTTCTCGGCGGCGAAATCGATGACGCCCTGCAGCGGCAGGCAGGCGAGCGCATCCGCGGTGATGATCTGCGCCGAGGCCGGCGGCGGCTTGTCCGCCGTTTCGATCGACGCCACCCGCGCCAGGCGCCTGATGGCCGCGTCGTAATTGGACAGCCACGTCCGAGTTCGCGCGTGCCCGCCGACCAGCACCAGCGGAACCTGGGTCGCCGCCGGCACGTTCATTTCCACGCGCACGGAGCGGATCTTGGAGACGAGATCGACGAGCCAGTTAATTTCCTCCTTCGCCTCGTCGAAATAACCGCCCCGCACCGGCCACGCGGCAAGCGCGAGCAAGCCCGCGCGCGGCGGGCCTCCTTCCGCGGTGACGCGCCACAGCTCCTCGGTCACGAACGGCATGAACGGGTGGAGAAGCCTGAGGATCTCGTCGCGCACATGGGCGGTGGTGGCGCGCGCCTCGGCCTTCGCCGCCTCGTCGGCGCCCTGCAGGATCGGCTTCGCCAGCTCCAGATACCAGTCGCAATAGGCGTTCCAGACGAAATGGTAGATCGCGGCGGCGGCGTCGTTGAACCGGTAGTCCGTGATCGCCTTCTCCACCTCGGCGACGGTATCGGCCAGCGACGTCACGATCCAGCGATTGAGCGTGTCCTTCACCGCGGCAGCATCGAAGCCCGGCACGGTCGCGCAGTGGTTCATCTCGGCGAAGCGGCAGGCATTCCACAGCTTGGTCGCGAAATTGCGATAGCCCTCGACGCGCTGCGTCGACAGCTTGATGTCGCGCCCCGGCGCCGCCATGGCGGCGAGCGTGAAGCGCAGCGCGTCGGCACCATATTCGTCGATCATCGGAAGCGGATCGACGACGTTGCCCTTCGACTTCGACATCTTGGCGCCGCGCTCGTCGCGCACCAGCGCGTGGATGTAGACGGTGCGAAACGGCACGTCGTCCATGAAATGCAGGCCCATCATCATCATGCGGGCGACCCAGAAGAAGATGATGTCGAAGCTCGTCACCAGTGCGTCGGTCGGGTAGTAGCGGGCGAGCTCGGGGGTCGAGTCGGGCCAGCCCAAGGTCGAGAACGGCCACAGCGCGGAGGAGAACCAGGTGTCGAGCACGTCCTCGTCGCGCAGCAGGAACGGCGAGCGCTTCTCCGGATGGAGCGCCATATCGCGCGCCTGGTGAGCAGTGATGGCGCCAGTCTCGGCATAGAAGGCGAGCGCGCGGGAGACGGCTTCGTCCTCGGTCTCCGCCACGAACACCTTGCCGTCGGGTCCGTACCAGGCCGGAATCTGGTGTCCCCACCAGAGCTGGCGCGAGATGCACCAGGGCTGGATGTTCTCCATCCAGTCGAAATAGGTCTTCTCCCAATTCCTGGGCACGAACACGGTGCGGCCCTCGCGCACCGCGTCGATGGCACGCACGGCGAGCGCTTTCGCGTTCACGTACCACTGGTCGGTCAGGAATGGCTCGATCACGACGCCGGAGCGGTCGCCGTGCGGCACCGTGTGCGCGTGCGGCTCGTCCTTCGCGAGCAGGCCGGCCGCCTCCAGGCGGGCCACGATCTTCTTGCGCACGGCGAAGCGATCGAGACCGTGATAGGCCAGCGTTTCCTCGAGCTCCGCCGAGCGGGGCACATCGCGGAGAAAGGCCTCGTTGTCGGCGAGATCGAGCTTGGCCTCGACGTCGAGCACGCTGACGAGCGGCAGGTCGTGCCGCCGCCCGACCTCGAAATCGTTGAAATCGTGCGCCGGGGTGATCTTGACCGCGCCGGTGCCCTTCTCCGGATCGGAATAGTCATCGGCGATGATCGGGATGCGCCGCCCGACCAGCGGCAGAATGGCGTGACGTCCCACCAGATCCCTGTAGCGCTCGTCGTCCGGATGCACGGCGACGGCGGTGTCGCCGAGCATGGTCTCGGGCCGCGTGGTAGCGACCGTGATGAAGGTGGAAGCATCGTTCGGATCGAAGGCGGCACCTTCGAGCGGATAGCGGATGTGCCAGAGATGTCCCTTGACCTCGACCTGCTGCACTTCGAGGTCGGAGATGGCGGTGAGCAAGGTCGGGTCCCAGTTGACCAGCCGCTTGTCCTTGTAGATGAGGCCGTCGCGGTGGAGCGCCACGAACACCTTGGCCACCGCGCGCGAGAGCCCCTCGTCCATGGTGAAGCGCTCGCGCGACCAGTCGCAGGAAGCGCCCAGGCGCTTGAGCTGGTTGGTGATGGTGCCGCCCGATTCCGCCTTCCAGGCCCAGACCCGTTCGAGGAATTGTTCGCGCCCGAGCGCGCGCCGGGACGGCTGCTGGCGCTCCATGAGCTGGCGCTCGACCACCATTTGCGTAGCGATGCCGGCATGATCGGTGCCCGGCTGCCAGAGCACGTCGCGGCCGCGCATGCGCTCGAACCGGGCGAGCACGTCCTGGAGCGTGTTGTTGAGCGCATGGCCCATATGCAGCGAGCCGGTGACGTTGGGCGGCGGAATGACGATGCAATAGGGGCTGGCGTCGCGCCGCTCGGGCCGGCCGGCACGGAATGCGCCCGCCGCCTCCCAGGTGGCGTAGATGCGCCCTTCGACCGCGGAGGGCTGGTATGCCTTGTCGATCATTGCTGTTTCGTTCCGGCGATTTCGCGGTAAAAAGCCCGCGACGCTCGGCCTGTCAACGCCCGAGTCTCTTCCGTCATTCCGGCCGGGCGCAAGGGCCGGACCCTCCAGAGCGCATCCCGATTGGGTCGAATTGGGATGCGCTCTGGATTCCTTGCGTTTGCGCATGTCCTTGTCGGAAAACCGGTTCCCACTTTCCGGGACATGCGCCAACCACGAAAGTTGCGGTATGGCTCCGATAATGTCTCGTTCGAGCGGCAACGTTCATGGCTTCCGGCTCGCGCTCGCTCCGATCGCCCAGCCGCGATGACGGACACGCCGGGCGTGACATCGGCGGTGGACAGCGCGAAAGTCCCCACGCGCTCCATCATCCTGCTCGCGGTGGCGGGATTTGCGAGCCAGTCCATGGTGCGGGTGACCGATTCGCTGCTGCCGCAGATCGCGGCCGACTTCGGCACCACGGTGGGCGAAGCCTCGATCGTCGTCGCCGCCTATTCGCTGAGCCACGGCTCGATCCAGCTCATCATCGGTCCGGTGGGCGACCGCTTCGGCAAGTACCGCACGGTGGCGGTGATGTGCGCGCTCGCGACGCTCCTGGTGGCGCTCTGCGGCACCGTGCAGTCGCTGCCTGCGCTGGCGGCGGCGCGTTTCGCCTCCGGCGCGGCCGCCGGCTGGATCGTTCCGATCTCGATGGCCTATGTCGGCGACGTGACGCCGTACGAACGCCGCCAGCCGATTCTCGCCCGCTACCTCTCGGGGCAGATTTTCGGCCAGCTCTTCGGACAGGCGGCGGGTGGCGTGCTCGGGGACCTGTTCGGCTGGCGCAACGTGTTCTTCGTGCTCGCGGCCATCTTCGCGCTGGCGACCGCGGGGCTCGCTTTCGAGCTCCTCACCAATCCGCGCACCCGCGTCCGCGGCCAGCAGGGCGAAGCCACGCGCGGCTTCGTCGCCGACTATGCCGCCGTGCTCTCCAATCCGTGGGCGCGTTTCGTCATCCTCGCCGTGTTCATCGAGGCCAGCGCCGCCTGGGGCGCCTTCGCCTATGTCGGGGCCGACCTGCATCTGCGCTTCGGCCTGGGCTTCGCCGCGATCGGGTTGATCGTCGGCACGTTCGGGATCGGCGGGCTGCTCTACGCCGCGGCGGTCGGGCCGCTGGTCAACCGCTTCGGCCAGGCGGGGCTCGCGATCTTCGGCGGCGTCCTGCTCGGGCTTGCCTATCTGATGCTGGCGGTCGGCGCCGCCTGGTGGCTAGCGCCGGTCGCGGTCACCGCGATCGGGCTCGGCTACTACGCGCTCCACAACACGCTGCAGACCAATGCGACGCAGATGACGCCGCAAGCGCGGGGAACCGCGGTCGCCATCTTCTCCTCGGCGATCTATCTCGGGCAGATGCTCGGCGTGGCGGCGGCCGCGCTGGTCTTCGATCGCTTCACGGCGGTACCGTTGTTCATTGCAACCGCGATCGCGTTGCCGGCGCTGGCTTGCTGGTTCGCGGCACGGCTGCGACGACACACGCTGGAGCCAGCCCGGCCGATGATGGGGCACAAGGTGCGAACGCCCTGAACAGCGACGCAGCTCGCCGCGTGGCCCGTCGTCCGTCCTCCGTCTTCAGCCTTTCGCGCGCGACACGCGCTCGATCTCGGCGCGCACCAGGCGCTCGACCATGTCCGGGAGATTTTCGTCGAGCCAAGCCTTGAGCATCGGCCGGATGAGCTCGCTGACCAGATCTTCGAGCGTGCGGTTGTTGCGGACTTCCACCGCCTGAGCAAGGCTCGTGAAGGCGGAATCGACCGCCGCCGTCGCCGCGGTGGAGAGGAGGCCGCGCTCGCCGACGTCCGCGCCGCTTCGCTGCTCCTCCGTCGCCCGCGCCGCGTGGTAGTGCTCCGGCGCGCCCCGCTCGATGGCAACCTCGCGGCGACGATCGGTGCCGCGCGAGGAAGGCTCCGCACCCCGCTCGGTGGCACCCGGCTCGTCCGCCGGAGGAGACGCCTGCCACGATCCTGCTTGCAGCCGGGTCAGCATCGAATCGATCTCCTCGTCGGTCTCGCTCGGCTCTTGCGGCGGCGCGGCGTGCGGCGGCGTCGGGGAGAACGCTGCCGCGGCGCGCGACGGCGAATCCGCCGGTTCGCTCGCTCCTGCGAGCGGATCGGTCGGGTCCTCGTCCGCAATGATCCTGCGGATGGAGGCGAGAATTTCCTCCATCGAGGGCTCCTGACCCTTTGCAGGCTGTGTCATCTGCCGCGTCTCCGCTCGCGCCGTCAAAACCCGAGCGCATCCATGAATCCGACGGCATCGGGCCCCTCGGCCCTGGCCGTCGCAATGGAAAGAGTATGGCACGCCGAAGATCGAACGCAAACAAGCTGTTGCCGCCATCGATCGGGGAGCACGCGAACCGATCTGCCGCGAGTTTCGGGTCAGCGTCCGCCGGGCGTACGCACGCCGCCCCAGGCGTCGCGCACTTGCTGGTAGTGAACGACCGGGTCGTAGACCTCGATCCTCAGCCCGAGCACCTGCGGCGACAGCGCGCCGGTCGCCGACAGCACGGTATAGGACGCGACCACCCGGTCGCGCTGGGCGGTGACCAGCGCCACGCGCGCATTGACGAGGTCCTGTTGCGCGTTGAGGACGTCGAGGGTGGTGCGCTGGCCGACGCGGGCTTCCTCGCGCACGCCGTTGAGCGCGACCTCGGCGGCGGTGACCTGCGCCTGCGTGGCGTTGATCTGCGCCTTGGCGGCGTCGAGCTGGCCCCAGGCCTGGGTCACCTGCGACTGCACCTGGTCACGCGCGGTATCGAGATCGAGCCGGCGCTGTCCGAGCGTTTCCTTGGCTTGCCGGATCGTGGAATATTCGGAGCCACCCTGATAGATCGGCACCGAAAGCTGGGCGGCAATCGAGGCCGACAACGTCTCGAGCAACTGCAGCGATTGGACGGAGCCGAAGCTTTTCTGCACGTTGCCCACGGCCGACAGCGTCGGCGTCAATGCGCCCTCCGCGATCTTGACCTGCTGGAGCGCGACATCGACGTTGTACATCGCGGTAGTGATCAAGGGATGCTCGGTGCGGCCGCGGGCGATCGCACCGTCGAGCGTGCGGGGCGAGAGGCGATCGACGGGAGGCGCCGGCGCGAGCCGCGGGGGCGGCGGCACGCCGACCACTTGCAGGTATTGCGCCTGCGCGGTGACGTAGTTCGACTCGGCCTGGGAGAGCTGCGACCGGCCGGCGGCGAGCCGCGACTCCGCCTGCGCAACGTCGGTGCGGGTGACCTCACCGGCGGTGAAACGGTCGCGCGTCTGCCGCAGCGTCACCTCGAGCACGTTCACGTTGCTGCGCTGAAGCTCGAGGATGGCCGCGGTCTGCAGCAGGTTCATATAGGCGGTGGCGGCGTTGAGCAGGGTATTCTGCTCGGCGGTGCGCAGCGTCTCGCGCGCAGACGAGACCTGGCTCTCGGCCTGGCGCGTGCGGCTTGCGGTCTGGAAGCCGTTGAACAGCGTCTGGGTGGCGGTCAAGCCGAAGGACGACACCGCGACGCTGCCCTTCTGCTGGTTGTAGAG
>JBAUOM010000839.1:0-3144 GCA_049579765.1 Xanthobacteraceae bacterium | reverse complement strand
CGCTCGGCGACGCGCGCGCCATCATCGCGCAGGCGAAGGCGGCGCGCTGCGCCGTGGTGATCGGCGCGAGCTTCATCGGGCTCGAGGCCGCCGCCTCGCTGCGTACCCGCGGGCTGGAGGTGCACGTCGTGGCGCCGGAGCGGCGCCCGATGGAGCGTGTGCTCGGGCGCGAATTCGGCGACTTCATTCGCGCGCTGCACGCCGAGCACGGCGTCGTCTTCCATCTCGAGGAGACGGCGGCCGCGATCGAGCCGCGCAACGTCAGGCTCAAGGGCGGAACAACCGTGCCGGCCGACCTGGTGGTCGTCGGCATCGGAGTGCGGCCCAGGACCACGCTCGCCGAACGCGCCGGCCTCGCCATCGACCGCGGCGTCGTGGTCGATCAATACCTGGAGACCGGCGCGCCCGGAATCTACGCCGCCGGCGACATCGCGCGCTGGCCGGACCCCGTCAGCGGCGACGCCCTGCGGATCGAGCACTGGGTCGTCGCCGAGCGCCAGGGCCAGACCGCGGCGCGCAACATGCTGGGACAGCGCCGGCGGTTCGCCGACTCCCCGTTCTTCTGGAGCCAGCATTACGACGTGCCGATCAACTATGTCGGCCACGCCGAGCGGTGGGACAAGCTCGAGATCGACGGCGACATCGCGGCGCGCGACTGCCTGGTGCGCTATCGGCGCGACGGCAAGCTCCTGGCGGTGGCCTCGATCTACCGCGACCTCCACAGCCTCCGGGAGGAATGGGCGATGGAGCGCGCCGCTTGAGCTGCTTCGCAACCGCAACAAGCTCGCTTGCGAGGTCGCAACAGCGGTTCGGAGTCGCGCGCTCCGATCGCCCGCCGATGCGTGCAATTGCTTGTTGATAATGGCAGGCAAGACGGGGTCGTCGATTGCCGCTGGTTTGCGTGGTGAGTACATAGCGAATCTGCGGAGGGAGGGAACCGATCCTTGGTCGGTCGGCACGACATCCGCGAGGCCGTCCGGCCCAAGACCCCGGACGGCCTTTTCCATAGGCCTGAACAGAGCCCATCCGGCGGGATCAAGCGTCCAAGTCAGGGCGTGCGCGCGCGATGCTCGCTCCTGCCCGGCGCCCGGACCGCCCGGAGCAGCGCGACCGGAATCGCTTCGAACAAGTCCGAAGCGGGCAACTTCGGCCCCGCCATCGTCCCGCCGCCGGTTAGCACGTTGGCGACCTCGCAGAAGCCGTCGACCGCCAGCGACGCGTTCCACGCCTCGCCGGACGGCCATCGCCTGCCATTCTCCGTCGCACGCCCGAACCATCGGGCGCACGCCACGATGACGGAATCCCGCCCGCTGACCCGGGCGAAGGCGATGATCTCGTCGCCGTGCGGACCTGCGGCCTTGAGCGGCCGATAGGCGCCGTTGGTGAAGACCTCCGGGAGCTGTTGCCGCAGCGCGAGACACTGGCGAACGAGGGCGAATTTGACGCGGCCGTCCGGCCAGCCGGCCGCCAAGCCCCGCCAATCGTGCGTGCCGGCCAACGACTTCAGCATCGATGCGCGCGCGTCGAAGTCGACAGGCCGACGGTTGTCGGGGTCGACCAGCGACAAATCCCAGAGCTCGGTGCCCTGATAGAGATCGGGGATTCCCGGCACCGCCATCTTCAAGGCGGTCTGGGTCAGACTGTTCAACGCCCCCATCAATGCGGCGCGACGCGCGAAGGCGTCGAAACCGTCGAGGAACCGCTGCGAATGCGCGGGATCGAGCAGGCGGCGCAGAAACTGCTCGAGGCCGGTCTCGTAGCTCTCGTTGGGAGCGCGCCAGCTGGTTTGCTGCTTGCCTTCGCGCGCCGCCTTGATGGCATAGGCCACCATGCGCTCGACAAAAGCGGCGTCCAGGCCGGCAAGCGGCCAGGCGCCGAGCAGGGCCTGATACAGCATGTATTCGTGCGCCGCCGATGGAACGCGCGCAGAGCCCCAGGAGTCGATCAAGCCCGCATTGAACTCCCGCCATTGCCGAACGTCGTGCGCCCACTCGTCGGCAAGCTCCGTGAGCGCGCACAGCCGCGCCCGCGCATCCTCGCCGCGCTTGGTGTCGTGGGTGGCGGTCGCAGTCAGACCGTGCGGCGCCTTCGCCGCCCGGTCGCGCATGCGCTCGTGGAATTCGGCGACCGTCAGCGCACCGGCGGCAGGGTCGCCGCCGACTTCGTTCAGCGCCAGGAGCCGGTGGTAGCGGTAGAAGGCGGTGTCCTCCAGCGATTTGGCCATCATTGGGCCGGTGAACTGCTGGACCTTGAACGCGAAACGACGCACGCGCGCGATGCTGTAGCCGGTGCGGCCGGCAGCCACGAGGTCGAGCGTGAGCGCATCGCGCAGGAAGTCGAAAATGTCGAGGTCGGGACCGAACCAGTCGGCGCGAGCCTTGGCCAGCACCGTCTCGATGATCGCGCGATCCTCCCGACTCGGGCCCGAAGGTGTCAGATAGGTGCGATAGATCGGGAAATGCAGGATGAAGAGTTCGAACGCGGCGCGCAGGCGGTCGGCGGCGTAATCGCGGCTGGCGTAGTGCCCGGCGGCGATGCGGGCGAGCAGGCGGGCCAATACGGTGAATTCGCTTGCCAGCAGGTTCGCAATCACGCGCCGTTTCGCCTCGATCACGATCGCATCGAAGTTGCGCTGATCGCCGCTCACCTCGCGCCAAGTCCGTTCGAGGCCGGCAAGACCCCGATCATCGACCAGAACGCGCGAGATCACGTTGAGCCATTCGTAGCCGGTCGTTCCGGCGACACCGGCAAACCGCGGCAGCCGTTCGCCGTCGGCGAGGATCTTCTCGATCACCACGTAAAGGCCACGGCCGCCGGGGGGCTGGCTCACCTCGATCAGGCGCTGCAGCCGGCGGAAATACTGGTGCGGGTCGCGCAGGCCGTCGATGTGGTCGAGGCGCAGGCCGTGCAAGCAGCCCTGGGCGATCAGGCGGCCGACGAGCGCGTGAACCGCGGTGAAGGTGGCGCGGTCCTCGACCCGCAGCCCGGCCAGCAAGTTGATGTCGAAGAATCGCCGGTAATTGATCTCGCTCCCGGCCAGCCGCCAATTCGCAAGCCGATAATGCTGGCGCTCGAGCAGGTGGTGCAGCGCGAGCGCGGCGCCGGCGGCGCCGGATTTCGGCCGGTAGGCGCGCAGGCCCCGGC
>JBAUOM010000838.1:0-2019 GCA_049579765.1 Xanthobacteraceae bacterium | reverse complement strand
CGGCAAGCCGGACCCCGATGCGCTCGCCAAGCTGCGCGCGAAGTACGACACGGTGCAGCTCGCCACGCTGACGCCGGGCTGATCGCACCGGTCAGCCGATCAGCGACAAACAAGAACGCAGAGCGGGATCATCCCTCAGAGAGAAATCATCCCCGCGCTGGAGGTGGGAAAGCGATGGTGCACAGCACGCAGCCGGCGCACGGCCACATGCACGACTACGAGGGCCACGTCGAGGCGGTCGAGGCCGACCTGGAGTACTGGCGCACCAAGCGTCTGGAGCCCCGCGTGATCCAGCTTCACCGCCGCGGCGTGCTCACTCTGTACGACCTGGTGCGCACGGCCGCTCATGTTCCCGCGGCGCCAGCGCCAACAACGGGCGACGCCGCGCATGACACCGAGGGCCGCATCCGCGCGCTGGAAGATGGCCTCGATGAATACATCCGCGGCATCGCCCTCGCCTCGCTCGACACACCCGACTGCCCCTCCGTGATCGAGGACGTGCGTAAGGAGCGCGGCGACTACGACGACTTCTTCCGCATCGCCAAGCCGGCTCATGACGGCACGCTCGAGGAACGCATCGCCCGGTTGGAGCACGATTTGCGCGAGTACCAGCGTCTGCTGCAAGTGCTCCTGCGCGCGCTGCTCGATAAGGGCGTGGTGACCATGGAGCAGATCGAGCGCCAGCGCGCCGTTCTCTCCGGGCGCGGCGCCTGGAACGGCGCCCGCATCGTCGCCCGCGCCTGGGTCGACCCCGCCTTCAGGCAGGCCCTCGTCGCACGAGGCCGCGAGGCGGTGCGTGAGCTGAACATTCCGCCCGGTCGGCTCGGCAAGCTCGGCGTCGCCGAGAACACGGCGACGCTGCACAACGTCGTGGTATGCACGCTCTGCTCATGTTACCCGCACGATCTGCTGGGCGATCCGCCGTGGTGGTACCGCGACGACAGCTACAAACAGCGCATCGTCCGCGACCCGCGCGGGACGCTCGCCGAGCGCTTTGGCTTGCGGCTGCCCGACAGTGTCGAGGTGCGCGTCCACGACAGCACCAGCGACGTGCGCTGGATGGTGCTGCCGTGTCGGCCCGAGGGCACCGACGGCTGGAGCGAGGAGCAATTGGCGCGCCTGGTGACCATCGACAGTCTCGTCGGCACCGCCCTCGCCCTCAACCCCGTGGCCCTCGTGCAGAGCGAGCGCTCAGTGCCGAGGTGAGCATGCCCATGTCCGAGCCCATGCACCGCTTTCGCGTCGGCGACCGGGTGCGGGTGGAGCGCGCAAACCCCGCCGGCAATCCGCGGACGCCCGCCTATGTACGGGGCAAGAGCGGCACCGTCACTGCGCTGCACGGCAGCATCGCCAACCCGCTGGATCATCGCGGTGTGTACCCGCCGCTGTGCAGCGTGCTGTTCCCGGTGCGCGAGGTGTTTGGCGGCGCCGGCCACGACACGCTGTCGGTGGACCTGCACGAGGACTGGCTGGCGCCTGCCGGGGAAACGGGCTGAGCCGAAACGTCCTCAGCCGACGATGCGCTGGCCCCTCGGCCGAGGCGCGCCATCATTGCTTGCCGTGCGCAAAGCGGAGCCGTTCGCTGAAGCATTCATCCTGACGGTCAGCGCCATCTGCATTCCGGGCACGCCGGCGCGAGCCGACCGAACCGGCGCGCGGAGGCGGTTTACCAAAAGGTAACTTTGCGCCGCTTGTATTTCTCCGCGCCGAGACCGCGCAGGATCGCACCCTTTGCGCCATGGAGACGGAGGTCGCGTGGAGGCCGAGCCGGTTGTCGGTCGCAAGCAACCAAAGCCTCACGGGATCGTGAATGCCGCCACGCGTCGGCCTGCCCGGCCGTTCCGTAGCTGTGCCCGAACGGTTTGTTGACGTTTACGGAGGGCGACCAGCGATGCTCACAGCGACGGCACCGACGGCAGCACTCTCCGCGGAGGCGCCGGGCGACGACGCTGTCGAACGCGACGGGCGAAATCTGCTGCGGAGCTTCTGGCGAAGCGCGGGCGGCTTTTGGGGAGCGCG